>JALYGL010000308.1 GCA_030777125.1 Actinomycetota bacterium | reverse complement strand
CGACCACCGTGCCCTCCATCACGATCGCGTCCTCTTTGGGCTTGGGCAGAGAAATCCTCCTGGGAAACCGGCTGGTGCGATGCAGCCCCGGACGCGCGTCGCATCAACCGAACCGCCCGGGGGAATTCGATGATACCTCAGTCCGAGACGGTCAACACTTCCGGTCCATCGTCGGTCACGGCGATGGAGTGCTCGAAGTGGGCGGACAGCTCGCCGTCGGCCGTGACCACCGTCCAACCGTCGTCGTACAGCTCGGTCTTCGGGCTCCCGGCGTTGACCATCGGTTCCACCGCGAACACGTGGCCGACCTTGATCTTGATGTTCTTGGACCGGTCGAGGGGGCGGTAGTTGGGGATCTGCGGCTCCTCGTGCATGGCCGAACCGATCCCGTGGCCCACGTACTCCCGGACGACCGAGAACCCGGCCGCCTCGGCCACGTCCTGGACCGCGCCGCCGATGTCGAAGAGCCGGTTGCCGGCCCGCACCTGGTCGATGCCGGCCATCAGACTTGCCTCGGTGGTCCGGATCAGACGCTCGGCCTCGGGGCTGACCTGGCCGATCGGGATGGTACGGGCGGCGTCGCCGTGCCAGCCCTCGATGATCGCCCCGCAGTCGATGGAGAGGATGTCGCCCTCCTCCAGCCGGTAGCGGCCGGGGATGCCGTGGACGATGACGTGATTGGGCGACGTGCAGATCACCGCCGGAAAGCCGTGGTAGTTCAGGAAGTTCGACCTGGCCCCCCGCCGTTCGAGGACGGCGCGGGCGACCTGGTCGAGGTCGTTGGTCGTGACCCCGGGACGGGCGGCCTCGGTGCAGGCGTCGAGCATCTCGGCCACCACCCGGCCGGCCCGCCGCATCTTGTCGATCTGCTCCCGGGTCTTCAGCATGTCGTCGTGCATGTCGGCGCCACCCGCAAGTCGTTCCTCATCGCTCCGATTCTCCCACCATCAGCGCCGGGCCAGGCGGCTGTCGATGGCACGCAGCAGGCGACCGGTGACCACGTCCGGCGAGCCGACGCCATCGACCGCGGCCAACCGGTCGGTGGCGAGGTACCAGGAGATGAGCGGCGCCGTCTGCTCCTCGTAGAGCGCCAGCCGGCGCGTGATGGCGGCCTCGGTGTCGTCGTCACGCTGGATCACCCTTCCGCCGCAGAGGTCGCACGTCCAGTCGTTGCGGGGCGGCCGGTCGGTGCTGTAGTTGGTGCCGCACTCCTCGCACACCCGTCTGCTGGCCAGCCGCCGCAGGACGACCCCGGTGGGCACGTCGAGGGAGATGACCAGGTCGATCCGGCGGGGGCTGAGGATGTCGTCGAGGGCCTCGGCCTGGACCACCGTCCGGGGGAAGCCCTCCAGGATGAACCCGCGGCCGTCGGCGTCCTCGTGGCTCAGGCGGTCGCGGACCACGCCGATGACCACGTCGTCGGGGATGAGCTCGCCCGCGTCCATGGCCTGCTTGGCCCGCATCCCGACGTCGGTCTCGGCCCGGACCGCCACCCGCAGCATGTCACCGGTGGAGATCCGGGGCACGGAGAAGTGCTGGGACAGGCGCTCGGCCTGGGTCCCCTTGCCGGCACCCTGCTTGCCGAGGATCACGAGCCGTGATGCCGGTATCAGTGTCGCCCCCGGTCGTGTCGACCAGCCGCTCCCGGCACTAGGCGAGGAAACCCTCGTAGTTGCGCATCATCAGCTGGCTGTCGATCTGCTTCATCGTCTCCAGGGCCACGCCGACGGCGATCAGGATCGTCGTCCCTCCGAACGGGAACCCGTCGACGTCCCAGATGCGCAGGATGATGTTGGGCACCAGGGCGATGGCGGCCAGGAAGAGCGCCCCCGGCAGGGTGATGCGGTTGAGGATCGTGCCCAGGTACTTCTCGGTCGGGGGCCCGGGCCGGATGCCGGGGATGAACCCGCCCTGCTTGCGGATGATGTCGGCCTGTTGCTGCGGGTTGAACGTGATGGCGGTGTAGAAGTACGTGAAGAACACGATCATGAGCCCGTAGATCGTGATGTACACCATGTTGTCGGGCTGGACCAGGTTCTTGTTGATGAAGTCGACCACGCCCTGCCACTGGATGACGTTGGACAGCAGGACCGGGAAGTAGAGCACGGAGCTGGCGAAGATGATCGGGATGACGCCTGCCTGGTTCACCTTGAGCGGGATGTAGGTGCTCTGGCCGCCGTACATCCGCCGGCCCACTACCCGCTTGGCGAACTGCACCGGGATCCGCCGCTGGCCGTTCTCCACGAACACGATGGCCACGATCATGCCGATGCCCACCAGCGTGAACAGGGCGAATGCGATGTTTCCCTTCTCCGCCCGTACGTTCCCGAACTGGGCCGGCAGCCGGCTGACCACGTTGGCGAAGATCAGGATCGACATGCCGTTGCCGATCCCCCGCTGGGTGATCAGCTCGCCCATCCACATGACGATGGCGGTGCCGGCCGTGATGGTCAGCACGATGAGCGAGACGTGGGCCAGGTCGAAGTTGGTGACCAGGGGGACGGTGGTGGTGCCGTCGCCGAGCAGGCCGTTGTTGAACTGGTAGGTGATGCCGGTCGCCTGCAGGACCGCCAGGCCCACCGTCATGTAACGCGTCCACTGGGTGATCTTCTTCTGGCCGACGGCACCCTGCTTCTGCCACTGCTCGATCTTGGGGATCACCACCGCCAGCAGCTGCATGATGATCGAGCTGGTGATGTACGGCATGATCCCGAGGGCGAACACGGCCATCTGGGTGAGCGCCCCCCCGGAGAACAGGTTGAGGAACCCGAGGACGCCGCCCCGTTCGGCCTGGGCCTGGAGGTCCTGGACGGCATCGAAGTCGATGCCGGGCACGGTGATGTTGGACCCCAACCGGTACAGCAGGATGACGAAGAGGGTGAACAGGATCTTGTTCCGGAGGTCCGGAACCTTGAACATGTTCTTGAAGCTGGAGAACATGGCTCCTCGGAGGCTTTAGCGGTTTGTGAGTGCGTTTCCTCGGGCGGGTGGCCGGCCGGAGCCGAAAGGCGGGGGCAGAACCTCAACGGTACCGCCTGCCGCAGTGATCGCCTGCTCGGCCGACCTGGAGAAGGCGTGGGCCCGGACCCGCACCGCCCTGGTGATCTCCCCCCGGCCCAGGACCTTGACCAAGCCCTTCTTGTGCACCAGCCCTCTCGCCCGGAGGGTGTCGGGGTTGACGTCGTCGCCCTCGAAGGTCTCCAGGTCGGCCAGGTTCACCACCACGTACTCGACGCGGAACGGGTTGGTGAAGCCCTTGAGCTTGGGGACGCGGCGGATCAGGGGCATCTGCCCGCCCTCGAAGCCGGGCTTGACCGAGCCCCGGGCGTTCTGGCCCTTCATGCCCCGCCCGGCGGTCTTGCCGCCGCTCCCGCCGATCCCCCGGCCCACCCGGCGCTTCGGCTGGTTGGACCCAGGGGCCGGGCGCAGGTCGTGAACCTTCATCGGGCCTCCTCGGCGTTCGGGCCACGCAGGCCGGCCTCGTGCGGCGCCACCGTGACCAGGTGGGTGACGCGGGCGAGCATGCCCCGGATCTCGGGGCGGTCGGGCACGATATTGCTCTTCCCGATGCGGCCCAGCCCGAGAGCACGCAGGGTGGCCCGGTGCTTCGGGATGGTGCCGATGGCGGAACGGACCTGGGAGACCTTCAGATCGGCCATCACGCCACCTCGGTGGGCACGTGGGGGCCGCGACGGGTCTCCTCGTAGGCCCGAAGCAGCCCGGGCGGGGTGACCTCCTCCGGCGACTTGCCCCGGTTGCGGGCGATGACGTCGGGGCGCTTGAGGGCCTTCAGCCCGGCCACGGTGGCGTGGGCCACGTTGATTCCGTTCGACGACCCCAGCGACTTGGCCAGGATGTCGTGGACGCCCGCGGCCTCGAGGATGGCCCGGGCCGCGCCGCCGGCGATCACACCGGTGCCGGGGGCGGCGGGCTTGAGCAGGACCCGTCCGGCGCCACGGCGACCGAGGACGGGATGGATGATGGTGCTGCCGGCCAGGGGGACGTCGAAGAGGTTCTTCTTGGCCTCCTCGATGCCCTTCTGGATGGCGGCCGGGACCTCTTTGGCCTTGCCGTAGCCGAGGCCGACCTTGCCCCCGCCGTCACCGACCACCACCAGGGCGGTGAAGGAGAAGCGGCGTCCGCCCTTGACCACCTTCGCCACCCGGTTGATGGTGATGACTCGTTCTTCCAGGTCCTTGTCAGCCACAGCTGTCCTTTCGGGTCAAAATTCGAGCCCGGCCTGGCGGGCGGCCTCGGCCACGGCGGCCACCCGGCCGTGATACAGGAACCCGCCGCGGTCGAAGACCACCTTGGTCACGCCCGCGTCCCGGGCTCGCTCGGCCACCAGGCGGCCGACGGCGGCGGCGGACTGCTTGTTGCCGGTCGGTCCCGACCGCAGGTCGGCCTCGACGGTGGCCGCCGCCGCGAGGGTACGCCCGCTCAGGTCGTCGATGACCTGCGCGGTGATGTGGCGGTTGGAACGGTGCACGGCCAGACGAGGCCGCTCAGGGGTGCCCCTGACGACCTTGCGGACGCGGGCGTGGCGCCGCTTGCGCCCCTCCTGCTTCTGCTTGGTGGAGAACGTCACTTGGCCGCCTTCCCGGCTGTACTCACGGAGCCTCCCAGGCGCTCACTTGGCCGCCTTCCCGGCTTTCCTGCGCACGACCTCGCCCGCGTAGCGGATCCCCTTGCCCTTGTAGGGCTCCGGCTTCCGCAGTTTGCGGATGTTGGCCGCCACCTGCCCGACAGCCTCCTTGTCGATGCCGCGGACGGTGATGCGGGTCGGCGCCGGCACCTCGAAGGTGATCCCGTCGGGCGCCTCGACCACCACCGGGTGGCTGTAGCCCAGGGCCAGATCCAGCCGGCGGTCGCCCTGGACCGTGGCCCGGTAGCCCACGCCGACGATCTCCAGGTCGCGCTGGAAGCCCTCGGTGACGCCGAGCACCATGTTGTTCACCAGCGAGCGGGTGAGCCCGTGGAGGGCGCGGTGGTGGCGTTGGTCGTCGGGGCGCTCAACCAGTAGTACGCCATCGTCCTGGCGCACGGTGATGTCCTCGGGAAGATCGCGCTCGAGCGTGCCCTTCGGGCCGGTGACGGTGACGTGGCCCTCGGCCAGACGGACGTCGACGCCCGCCGGGACGGGGATGGGTGCTCTACCGATTCGTGACATCAGTGCCTCTTCGCTGAAAGTCGGCTCACCAGACGTAGCACAGGACCTCGCCGCCCACCTTCTGCTTCCTGGCCTCGCGATCGGTCATCAGCCCCTGGCTGGTGGACAGGACGGCGACCCCGAGGCCCCCGAGCACGCGGGGAAGGCGGTCCGCCTTGGTGTACACCCGGAGCCCGGGCTTGGAGACCCGGCGCAGCCCGGAGATGGTGGGGGCCCGGTCGGGTGTGTACTTCATGGTGATCTCCAGGATCCGCCCGGGGCGGGTGCCGTCCTCGCTCACGGTGAAGTCGGCGATGTAGCCCTCCTGGCGCAGGATGGCGGCCAGGGACTCCTTGAGC
This sequence comes from Actinomycetota bacterium, assembly GCA_030777125.1. GTDB lineage: Bacteria > Actinomycetota > Acidimicrobiia > Acidimicrobiales > AC-14 > JALYGL01. Next base: position 2,027 of record JALYGL010000308.1, on the reverse strand, counting down.
TTCGACGACGGCATGCGGACGGTGTCCTGGGTGGCGACGGCGCCGTTGCGGAGGCGGGTCAGCATGTCGGCGATGGGATCGGTCATCGTCATCGGCGCCTCACCAGCTGGCCTTGGTGACGCCAGGGACCTCGCCCTGGTGCACCATCTCGCGGAGGCAGATGCGGCACAGCCCGAACTGGCGGAACACGGCGCGCGGCCGCCCGCACCGGCGGCACCGGGTGTACGCCCGCACCTTGAACTTGGGCTTCCGCTGCTGCTTCTGCACAAGAGCTTTCTTTGCCACTAACTCCCCTTGGTGCCGGATTCCGACAGGTCTGGTTGGGACGTGGTCATGCGCCGGCCCCGTCGCGACGGAACGGGAACCCGAAGGCGTCGAGCAGGGCCCGGCCTTCGGCGTCGGTACGGGCGGTGGTCACGATGGTGATGTCCATGCCCCGGACGGTGTCGATCTTGTCGTAGTCGATCTCCGGGAAGATCAGCTGCTCGTCGACGCCGAACGTGTAGTTGCCCCGCCCGTCGAAGGCGTTCGGCGGCAGGCCCCGGAAGTCACGGATGCGAGGGATGGCCAGGCTGATGAGCCGGTCGAGGAACTCCCACATCCGCGCCCCCCGCAGGGTCACCTTGGCGCCGATGGGGTTGCCCTCCCGCAGCTTGAAGGCGGCGATCGACCGCTTGGCCTTGGTGACCAGCGGCTTCTGGCCGGTGATGAGGGTGAGGTCGGCCACCGCCCCGTCGAGGAGCGACGCCTGCTGGGTGGCCCGGCCCACGCCCATGTTGAGGACGATCTTCTCGAACCGGGGCACCTGCATGATGTTGGTGAGGCTCAGCTCGTCCTTGAGCTGGGCCCGGACCTCGGAGTCGTACCGGGCCTTGAGCCGGGGGACGCTCGTGCTGGCGGTGGTGGTGGTCGTGGCCATCACACGTCACCCCCGCACTTCTTGCAGATCCGGACCTTCTTGCCGCGGTCGTCGAAGCGGTAGCCGACCCGCGTGGGGCCGCACGACGGGCAGATGAGGGCCACGTTCGACGCCGGGATCGGCATGTCGCGGTCGATGATGCCGGCCTGCATGGTGGCCCGGACGGCGCGCTGGTGCTTCTTGGCCGTGTTGACCCCGTCGACGATGACCTTGGTGCCGTTGGCGACCACACGCATGATCTCGCCGTCCTCGCCCCGGTCCTTGCCGGTGAGGACCTTGACCCGGTCGCCCTTTTTCAGCTTCATCACAGAACCTCGGGTGCCAGAGAGATGATCTTCATGAACTTCTTGTCACGCAGCTCGCGCCCCACCGGGCCGAAGATGCGGGTGCCGCGCGGCTGCTGGGCGTCGTTGATCAGCACGGCGGCGTTCTCGTCGAAGCGGATGTAGCTGCCGTCGGGGCGGCGGTTCTCCTTCTTGGTGCGCACGACCACGCACTTCACCACGTCGCCCTTCTTGACCGCGGCGCCGGGAATGGCGTCCTTGACAGTGCCCACGATGACGTCGCCGATGGACGCGTAGCGGCGCTTGGAGCCACCCAGCACCTTGATGCAGAGCACCTCCTTGGCGCCCGAGTTGTCGGCCACCCGCAACCGGGTCTCCTGCTGGATCATTTGGCCCGCTCGAGGACTTCGACGACCCGCCAGTGCTTCAGCTTGGACAGCGGACGGGTCTCGGCGATGCGGACGCGGTCGCCCACGCGGAGATCGTTCTGCTCGTCGTGGGCGTGGACCCGCTTGGTCCGTTGGACGGTCTTGGCATAGCGACGGTGACGGACGCGCTCGACGACGGCGACGACCGCCGTCTGCTGCATGGCAGCCGACACCACCGTGCCTTCGCGTACCTTGCGCTGATTGGGGCGGGCCTCGGCGGCGCCCGCGGTGTCGTTCTCAGCCATCCTGTGTCTCCTGCTTCTGGCGGTCCGCCGCCTCCTTGCCGACACCGGCGACGACGCCGCGACGGCTGGCCTCGACCCGGGCCCGCCGGGCAGCGGCGGCGGCCTCACGGGCGGCGACCTCGGCGGCCTCGGCCGCGTCGGCGGCGTCGAG
>JALYGL010000307.1 GCA_030777125.1 Actinomycetota bacterium | reverse complement strand
GACCGCCACGTGCGGGAGGCGGTCGACGCGGGGGCGGAGCTGCGCTGCGGCGGCGCACCCGTGGAGGGACCTGGGTCGTTCTACCCGCCGACCGTGCTGACGGGCGTGCGACCGGGAATGGCGGTGGTGGAGGAGGAGACGTTCGGCCCGGTGGCGGCCGTGCAGGTCGTCGACTCGTTCGACCAGGCGCTGGCCCTGGCCGACGGGACCCCGTACGGCCTGGCCGCAGTCGTGCTGACGCCGGACATGGGCCACGCCACCAGGGCGGCGCGGGAGCTGGCCGTCGGAACGGTGAAGATCAACGCCGCCTTCGGCGGCGCCCCGGGCGGTGCGGCCACTCCTCACGGCAGCTCGGGCGACGGCCTCGGGTACGGCCCCGAGCTGCTGGACGAGCTGACCCGCGTGCGCGTCGCCCACCTCGAGCCGCCACCCACGGCCTGATCGTCGGACCGCACCCGACTTTTTGGTGGATCAGTTGGGCGGCGAGTCGCCGGTCTTCATTGAACGCTTAGCCGCCCCTCACCCCGCCGGAGGAGGGCCGGTCGCCCAGCAGGGCGGTGAGCACGCCGACCTCGACGATCCGCAGGCCGGCGTCGAAGTCGGCGCTCAGGTCACGGCCGTCGAGGTGGGCCGCCATCTCCGCCAACCGGGGCAAGCCGGACTCCTGCAGCCACGCCGGCTCCCGGTGGGCGCCGCCGGCGCCGAAGAAGCCGGACGACTCCAACATCACCCAGCCGAACACGTAGGCCACCATGGTCCGGAAGGCGATCAGGGCCTGTTCGACGTCGAGACCGGCCTCGGCCAGGAGACCGAACGCCGCCTCGCACGGCTGCAGCGACGGCCCGGTGGCGAAGGGCCGGGTGACGAGCAACGGCACGCACCCCGGATGCCGCAGCGCCACCTCGCGGAGCGAGCCGGCCATCCTCGCCGCCCGCTGGTCCCAGCTTCCCGACTCGGCCGAGGGGATCTGGATCTCCGCCATCAGGCGCTCGACCACGCCGTCGAGCAGGGCCTCCTTGTTGGGCACGTGGTGGTAGAGGGACATGGTCCCGACGCCGAGCTCGTGGGCCAGCGCCCGCATGCTGAGGGCGCCGAGTCCCTCCCGGTCGACCAGCTCGAGCGCCCCGGAGAGGATGGACTCGCGGTCGAGCGACGGCCGCTCGCGTCCTCGGCCGCGACCTGCGCGCTCGGCCGTGGCCATGTCGCCTCCGTCCCGGTGTGTCGACTCGAGATTTCTCTTGAAACAGATCGTACGTACTACGTACGATCCGAAGCAACAGAGGGATCGAGGGGGGATCACGAGGGCGCGGCGGGAATGAGCCGGCGCCTCAGGGGAGGCGACATGGCCCTGTCCACGCAGTCTTTGGCGCGATCCAGCAGCCGCCACCCGTGGCGAACCGTCGGGTTGTGGGTGCTGGCCATCGTCATGGCCGGCGCCCTGATCGGGCCGCTGAAGGACAAGGCCCTCACCCAGGAGGTCGGCCTCACCAACAACCCGGAGGCCAAGCAGGCCGCCGAGTTGATCGAGGACCGGCTGCGGGGGCCGGAGCGGGACACTGAGATCGTCATCGTCTCGTCCGACTCGGTCACCGTCGACGATCCCGCCTTCCAGGCCTACGTCACCCGGCTGAGCGAGCGTCTCCGGGCCCTCGGTACAGGGATCGTCCTCGCCACCCAGACCTATTACGACACGAGAGACGAGAACCTGGTGTCGAAGGACCGTCGCATCACGCTCGTGCCCACCGTGCTGGCCGGGCCCATCCAGGAGGCCACCGACCACGTTCCCGAGGTGAGGCAGGTCATCGCCGACACCACCCAGAGCGGCTTCCGGGTCCACGTCTCCGGTCCGGCGACGCTCGGGGACGACTTCAACACCGTGTCCGAGGAGGACCTGAAGAAGGGCGAGTCGATCGGCATCCTGGCCGCCCTCGTCATCCTGGTGGTGGTGTTCGGCGCGGTGGTGGCCGCCCTGCTGCCCATCCTGGTCGGCGTGGCCGCCATCGCCATCGGCCTCGGCATCGTCGTCGCCATAGGCCAGATCACGGAGTTCTCGTTCTTCGTCGAGAACATGATCACCATGATGGGGCTGGCCGTCGGGATCGACTACTCCCTGTTCGTCGTCTCCCGGTACCGGGAGGAGCGCCGGCGGGGCGTCGAGAAGCTGGACGCGGTCGAGGCGGCCGGCGCCACCGCCACCCGGGCCGTGTTCTTCAGCGGCATGACCGTCGTCTTCGCCCTCCTGGGCATGCTGCTGATCCCCAACACCATCTTCCGCAGCCTGGCCGCGGGCGCCATCTTCGCGGTGGTGGCCGCCGTGCTGGCGTCCATGACCCTGCTCCCGGCGCTGCTCGGGCTCCTCGGCGACCGCATCAACCGCCTGCGCATCCACCGCCGGGACCGGGAACCGGCTCCGGCCGGCGGCTTCTGGGACAAGGTCACCCACGGCGTGATGGCCCGTCCGGTGGTCAGCCTGGTCGCCGGCGTGTCCGTGCTCGTGGCCGTCGGGGGCTTCTGGGCCGTCATGCATACCGGGTTCTCGGGCGTGAGCACCGTGCCCGACGGGCTGGCGTCGAAGGAGGGCTTCGAGGTCCTCGGCCGGGAGTTCTCCGGCGGGCTCAGCTCGCCGGTCGAGATCGCCGTCGACGGACCGGTCGACGACCCGGCCGTGCAGGCGGGCATCCAGCGCCTCCGCGACGCTCTGGCCGGCGACCGCGCCTTCGGGCCGTCGGAGCTGGAGGTGAACCAGGCGCGGGACCTGGCCGTGGTGTCCGTGCCGCTCAACGGCGACCCCGACAGCCGAGCGGCCACGGAGTCGGTCGGGCGCATCCGCTCCGAGTTCGTGCCCGCGTCCTTCCCGGACAACGGCCCGGCCGAGGCCCTGGTCGGGGGCCGGACGGCGTTCAACAAGGACTTCTTCGACATCACCCACACGTACATGCCGATCGTGTTCGTGTTCGTGCTGGGCCTGTCGTTCCTGCTGCTCACCGTGGCCTTCCGGTCGGTGGTCGTGCCCCTCAAGGCCATCCTCCTCAACCTGCTGTCGGTGGCGGCGGCCTACGGCCTGATCACCCTGGTGTTCCAGGAGGGGGTGGGCGCCGACCTGTTCGGGTTCCAGCAGGTGGAGGTCATCGAGGCCTGGCTGCCCCTGTTCCTGTTCTCCGTGCTGTTCGGCCTGTCGATGGACTACCACGTGTTCCTGCTTTCCCGGATCCGGGAGCACTACGACCAGACCGGCGACAACACCGAGTCGGTGGCCTACGGCCTGCGCACCACCGCGGGCATCATCACGGGGGCCGCCCTCATCATGGTGGCCGTCTTCGGGGGGTTCGCCTCGGGCCGCATGGCCGCGTTCCAGCAGATGGGCTTCGGGCTGGCCGCGGCCGTGCTCATCGACGCCACCCTCATCCGCTCGGTGCTGGTGCCGGCCAGCATGAAGCTCCTCGGCAACCGCAACTGGTACCTGCCGCGCTGGCTCGAGTGGCTGCCCAAGATGTCGGTGGAAGGGGCCAGGGCCCACCCGACGCCCGAAGTGGCCCGGCCCGAGCGGGTGAGCGCGGGGCGAGGGTAGGCGACCCCACCGAGGGCGGCCTCAGCGACGAGGGGGTCGGCGGAGGCCGCCGAGGCGCTCCCCGACCACGATGAGCACGACCGCGGTGGCGATGGCGACGACGGAGCCGAGGAAGTTGAGCTCGAAGACGTCGCCGGTTCCCAGGGCGTTGGCGACGACGCCGCCGACGATCGATCCGACCAGGCCGAGCAGCAGCGTCATCCAGATGCTGAGGTGCTGACGGCCGGGGACCAGGACTCGGGCGAGCACCCCGACCACCAACCCGAACACGATGAAGCCGATCACGCGTCGCGCCTCCTACTGTCGGTCCGGAGCGTCCCCCGAAGCTAGCCGCCGACGCACCGCCTGGCCGCCTCGACCTCGGGGCGGACAGCGACCCGCTGGCGTTGCTGGTCGGGCGGGCTGTCGGGCTCGACCGCCGCTCCCCACGTGGTGGTGCGCCGAGCGGTGTCGTCGAGGGCGAACACGCGAGCGCCGGTGGCATGGCTGCCCATGGCCCAGGCCCCGACCTCCCCGCCGACGCGGGCGGCCACGACCACGGTGTACGCGAACACGGGCGGGTCGAGGGCGACGGCCCGGGGATCGGTCACGGGCGCCGCCGGGTCGACCAGGCCGGTGGCGATGAGGGCGGCCTCTCCCTCCGCCGCCCGGCACTCGAACGGACCGGTGGGAGCGGCCGGGCCGTCGCCGGCCCCGCAGCCGGCGGCCACCAGGCCCACGGCCAAGGCCATCACACGCGCCGGCCGGCCCACGTGCCCGCGCGTCTCCCGTCAGGCCTGAAGGGGGCGGTCGCCCCCCGGCCCACCACGCAGTAGACGACGACCCCCACGAACTGGGTGATGGCGACGACCCACGACCCAGATGAGGCTTGGTACCGGTGCGGTACGAGCCCTCGCCCGCACGGCGTCGACCAGGGCCCGGATCCACCAGATCCAGAAGGCCACGGCGGCCACCACGATGGCGATGATGAGGATCTCTCCCGGCACCGATCCGACGTCGTCCATGTTCCGAACTCCTTTCTCGTTGTCCGGTGGGTCGAACATACGGAGAACGGCCGGCGTCGCCCATCGCCCCGGGGGCGAACCCGCCACCGGGAGCGGGAGGTCCTCGGCCTGGGGGCCGGGAGATGTCAAACGCCGAGATCGCCAGCCACCTCCACATGAGCCCGGCCACGGCCAAGGCCCACGTCAGCCGGCTACTGACGAAGCTTCATGCCCGGGACCGGGCCCAGCTGGTCATGCTCGCCTACGAGGCGGGCCGGGGCCTGGCCGTGCCCGGCGGCGACGCCTGACCTCGTCCCCGGCGTCGGCCGCCACGCCCGCCTGGGTAGGAACCGGCCCATGAGCGAGATCACCATCACCCCCATGGAGCCGGGCCACTACGGCGTGCAGGTGACCGAGGGCGACACCACCACCAGCCACCGGGTGGCCGTGCCCGACGCCCTCCTCGACGACCTGGGCCTGAACGGCGTCGACCCCGAGCTGGTGGTGCGGGAGACGATCGGGTTCCTGCTCGACCGGGAACCGGCCACCAGCATCATGAACGAGTTCTCCCTGGACCAGGTGCCTCGTTTCTTCCCCGAGTACTACGACGAGCTGCAGGCCCGGCTGGTGCCCTGAGCGGGACGCCAGCCGGGCCTGCAGCCCGAGGATCGACGGTTGGGTCGGGGTTACCGGCGCCCGGGGTTGCCCGAGTTGCCGTTGCTGCCGTTGGCGGCGTTGCCCCGGCCGGCGTTGCCGTTGCCCCGGCCGGCGTTGCCGTTGGCCGGGCCCGGGTTGGACGACGTGCCGACGCTGTCGTCGAGCGTGGGCGTCGGGACGGCCGTGGTCGGGACGGTCGTGGCGGGCGAGCCGGCGGTCTGCTTGCCGCAGTCCGACCGGGCCACCGCGGACACGGCCTTGCCGTGCGAGCCGGGCGTACCCTGCGTCGCCGTCTTGTCGCGGGCCACGGCGGAGACGCACGTCCCGTGGTTGAGCGGCGCACCGTCGACGCCGGTCCCGTCGCCCTCGCCGTCGCCCTCGCCCTCACCGGCGTCCGGCAGCTCGACGTTCTCCGGCAGCTCAGGAACGTCCACATCGTCGGTCACGGGCACGTCTTCGATCCCCTCCTCGACGCCGCCGATCACCTCGTCCTCGTCGGAGGGATCGGTGACGACGTCGAACGTGGAGAGGGTGTTCACCACGGTGGCGACCGCATGCTGGGCCGGGTCGGGGAGCACGTTGGCCACGCCTGCGGTGGTGATGCTGGCCGCGGCCACGCCGAGGCCCAAGCCGGCCTTGGCCGCCATTCCAAGTCCGGCCAGCTTGGCCACCAGTCCTGCGAGCAGTTCGGTCACGGTCTTTCTCCTCCTTAAGGTCGCCCGCGGCGCCGCCGGCGCCTGCGAGTCGACGAGTTGGATATCGGGGGAGATGCCGTCGAAGAACGCGGCCAGCCCGGGACCCGGCGTGGGGGCGGGCCGGGTGGTCACCACCTCGAGGTCGTCGAGGAACGTGGCCAGGGCCGGGTCGGCGAACGGGTCGGGCGAAGGCATCTCGTCCGGGTGAACGTCCGAGAAGCTCACAGGGATACGCCCTCTCGCTCGAGGTGACGCCGCAGCGCCGCCACGGCCCGGTGCTGGAGGGCCTTCACCGCGCCCGTCGACCGCCCCGTCGCCGTGGCCGTCTCCTCGAGGGTCATGCCCGCCACCAGGCGCAGCAGGAGGACATCGCGCTGGTCGGGCACCAGCAGGTCGCACAGCCGGCGGACGCGCTCCTCGCTCAGCCGCCGGAGGGCGTCGTCCTCCACGTCGCCGCCGGGCACGTCGGCCACGTCCGGGGCGGCGGACGTGGTGACGGGTCGGCGCCCGCGGCGGCGGCGATCGTCGACCACCAGGTTGTGGGCGATGGTGAACACCCACGACCGGAACCGGGCCTCGTCGCCCGAGAACGACGTGATGCGGGCGAACGCCCGCTGGAACACTTCGCTGGTGAGGTCCTCGGGCTCGGCCGCGCCCTGGACGGCCAGGTACCCGGCGACGGCGGGGGCCAGCCCCTCGTACAGGCGCGAGAACGCCCAACCGCCTCCGGCCCGGGCGGCGGCGAGAACGGAGTCGAACGACTGGCCGAACACGACCGGTCGGGGGACGCGCTGAGACACCACGCCGGGGTATCGGCATCTGGGGCGGGCGACTTGAGCTACGTTCCGCAGGGAGGCCGGCGGAGAGGACGCGACCGATCCATGCTGCCGACAACAGCGCCCACATCCGGGCGCACCTCGCCGTCGATCCGACCGGCGCTGGCGCTGGCCGGCGCGGTGACCGCGGCCCTGTTCGTGGTATCGGCCGTGGCCGTGGCGTTCATCCCCCACTACGACGGGCCGTCGCCCTTGTACACCGGGCCGGGGTGGCTCCGGGGATGGGCCCAGTGGGACTCGGGCTGGTACCAGTACATCGCCGACCACGGGTACAGCTACACCCCGGGGCAGCAGGGGCCGGTGGCGTTCTTCCCGGCGTACCCGCTGCTCATGCGGGCGGTCGATTTCGTCGTGGGCAACGTTTTCGTGGCCGGGATCCTGGTGACGGCGGCGTCGGGGATCGGGGCCGCGGTGCTGTTCTGGAGGTGGGTGCAGGAGCGGCTCGACCGGCCGGCGGCATGGACGGCCCTGCTGCTGTTCGTCCTCTTCCCGTACGCCTTCTTCCTCTTCGGCGCCGTCTACGCCGACGCCCTGTTCGTGGTCGCCGTGCTGGGTGCGTTCACCCTGGTCGAGCGCGACCGGCCCTGGCTGGCCGGGCTGGCCGGGGCCGTGGCCACCGCGGCCCGGCCCATCGGCGTGGTGCTGATCGTGGCCCTGGTGGTACGCGTCCTCGAGCGGGGCCAGCGGCCGACCTGGCGCTCGGCCGGGGTCCTGCTGTCCGGGCTCGGGCTGGGCGCCTTCTCGGTGTACCTGTGGGTCCGTTTCGGCGACCCTTTGGCCTTCGGGACCATCCAGGAGGCCTGGGACCAGGAGGCCGGTCCGGAGACGTGGCTCAAGTTCCGCTTCTTCCGCGACGTGGTCGACATCGGCAGCCCCCTGCCGTGGGTCGCCTACATGTCCCACCCGGTGCTGACCGTCGTCGGGCTGGCCCTCGTCCCGGGGGTGTTCCGGCGCTTCGGCAAGGCGTACGGCGTGTTCTGCCTCCTGCTGATCGGGCTGTCCGCCCTGGGCACGAAGAACTTCTTCGGCATGAGCCGGTACGTCATGGCCGCCTTCCCGTGCTTCGCGGTGGCGGGGGAGTGGGTGGCGGCCCGGCCCCGTCTGCGCACCCTCGTCCCGGCGGTCAGCGGGCTGGGGTTGGTGGTGCTGACCGCGGCGTACTCCCGCGGCTACTACCTGTCGTGACCCCGCCCTACGGCCGCACCGCGCCCAGCAGCCCCAGTCGCCGCCTCCTCGACCTCTACGCCGGGGCCCCCACCGCGGCCCGGGCCCACGTGCGCGTGCGGTGGGCCACGTGCCCCCTTCGGGCCGTCGCCGCCCAGGTCCCCCGCCAGGGCCGGGTGCTGGAGCTGGGGTGCGGCCACGGCCTCCTGTCGCTCCACCTGGCCCTGACGTCGCCCGAGCGGTCGGTGGTCGGGGTCGACGTCGACGACGCCAAGATCGGCATCGCTCAGCAGGCGGCGGCGCCGCTGGCCAACTGCCGGTTCGAGGTGACGCCGCCGGGCGAGGTCCCGCGCGGCCCGTGGGCCGGGATCGTGATCGTCGACGTGCTCTATCTCCTCGAGCCCCCGGCCCAGCACTGGTTGCTGCGGGCCTGCCTCGACCGACTGGGCCCCGACGGCGTTCTGGTGGTCAAGGAGATGGGCCCGTCGCCGGGGTGGAAGGCGGCGTGGAACCGGCTTCAGGAGACGGTGGCCGTGCGGGTGCTGCGGATCACCGTCGGCGAGGGGGGGTTCCACTTCCTGCGCCCGGAGGAGCTGGCTGCCCACATGGGCTCGACCGGCCTGACCGTGCGCCACCGGCCTCTCCACCGGGGCTACCCCCACCCGCACCACCTGCTGGTCGCCTCCCGGACGTGAGCTGCCTCCGGGGCCCGGCCGCCCTCGGGCGGGGGGTGGTGGTCGGCCCGGGCGCCGCCGCCCCGCCGGGGTGGGACGACGTCCCCCGGGTGCGGGTGGACGACGAGACCGCGGCCGGCGCCCTCCACAGGGCGTGGGCCCGCCGGGAGCCGGTGGTGGTCGAGCTGGGCGTCGACCCGGCCCTCCTGAAGGAGCCGGAGGTGGAGCGCCGCCCACCGTGGCGCCTGGGCCCGGGGTTCGAGCTCGAACGCGAGAGGCTGCACTTCCTGGTGTGGGCCAACACCTACGACGGGCGCGACCCCGACCGCCCGCCGGTGTGGTGGCACGGGGTGCGGGCCGCCCGCCTGGAGGGCGCCGAACCGGCGGGGCCCGGCGTCGCCGGCGACGTGGTGCTGACCGGTATCGACGGCGACTCAGGGCGTTCAGGCCAC
>JALYGL010000306.1 GCA_030777125.1 Actinomycetota bacterium | reverse complement strand
CGTTGGGGATGACGGCCGGCTCGCCCGCCTCGAGGGCGGCGACGACCGAGTTGGTGGTGCCGAGATCGATTCCGACTGCCTTGGGCATGAACGCCGCCTCCTGTACCTAGGACGACTACCACTACATTGCGACTACTACGAAACCTGAGTGTGACCTAGTCAACTTTACCCCGGTGCAGCCTATTCCCGAATCCCCCGCGGCCGGACGGTGACTGAGTCAGTCGGCCGGCTGGGTCGGGCTGGGGTCGGGCGACCCGTGGATGGCGATGCCGCCGTCGAAGTACACGGGGTGGTGGAGTTGGCCCGGGCGGGTGACGGCCACGTCGCAGTCCCCGTCGACGCAGTAGCGCTGGCCCGAACCGGTGGAGGCGTTGAGCACCCGGGCCAGGGACCCGCCTGCCAGAAGAGGTATCCGGCCGGTGCGTGGCAGCCCCTCGACGAACGACATCACCGCGTGGGCGGTGCCCTCCGCCAGGCCGCCAGCACGAGGAGGACCGTCGCGGCGACGGCCCGGTGTCTCTCCGACCCGATCTGGAGTTGTCCTCTCACCCCCGACCCTCGCCGCCCGTCAGCCGGCCCGTTCTAGCCGTAAGGGGCCGGTCGGCGCCGTCGCTCGCGTCCGTGGTGAGGTATCGGGGTGCGACCTCCGTCCGCAGAGGGCCGTCCGAGCTCACCGTACGCCTCGCCCAGGGGCCCACAGGGGTGGGTGGTGGGGCACTTCATGGCCCGCCTCACGGGCGACGCCAACAGGTGGACGATGTCACTGCTCGACATCGAGCCGGGCGACCGGGTCCTCGACGTCGGCTGTGGCCCCGGCGTGGGTGTGGCCGCCGCCGCCCGGCTGGCGGGCGACGGTCTGGTGATCGGCGTCGACCGGTCGCCGACGATGGTCCGGCAGGCCGCCCGCCGCAACCGCGCCGCCATCCGCCGGGGCCGGGTGGAGATCCGCCGGGCCGACGTCGCCCGCCTGCCCCTTCCCGACGGCCACGTCACCAAGGCCGCCTCCCTGAACTCCCTGCAGTTCTGGCCCGATCCGCGGGCCGGCCTCCGGGAGCTGCACCGGGTGCTCGTCCCCGGCGGCCGGCTGGCCGTCGTGGTCATGGCCCGCAGCGATGACGCCCCCGACCCGACCGAGGACCCGGCGTGGGCCCTCGACACCTCGGACGACCTGGAGGCGGCCGGGTTCGAGGGCCTCGTCCACCGGCGGCGGGAGTTCAGCGGCGTCCTGCACCGGGCATTCCTCGTTCGCCGCCCGGGCCCCGGTAGCCTGCCGGGGTGACCGGAGGTCGTCATCCGGGGCCGTCATCGGGCATTCTCAGCGGCCCGGTCGACGGTCCGGCCCGGGTGCGGGCCGTATACCCCGAAGTGCCCGCCGTCCCGGGGATGAAGGTGACCCACCGGGCCAGCCGGTTCGCCGGCGTGCTGGTGCGCCTCGACCGCCACGGGGTCGAGATCCGGGGGCCGCTGGGCGGGGGGCGGGTGTTCCCGGCCGTCACCGGCGCCTTCGACGTGGACGGGCGGGCCGTCACCCTGACCCGGCCGGCGCGGGATTCACCGCCGGCGGCAACGCTCACCGCCTCCGGGTCGATCGCCGTACCCGGGACCAGGGCCCGGGTGGCCCGGCAGGGCCGCATCCTGGTGGAGGGCGTCCACGACGCCGAGCTGGTCGAGCGCGTGTGGGGCGACGACCTGCGGGTCGAGGGGGTCGTCGTCGAGCGCCTGGACGGCCTGGACCACCTGCCTGCGTTCGTGAGCCGGTTCCGGCCGGGGCCGGGCCGTCGCCTCGGCGTGCTCGCCGACCACCTGGTGCCGGGGACCAAGGAGGACCGCCTGGCCGCCTCCGTGACCTCGCCGCACGTGCTGGTCACGGGCACGCCCTTCGTCGACGTGTGGGCCGCAGTCACACCCTCGGCGGTGGGCATCGCCGCCTGGCCCGACGTCCCCCGGGGCGTCGACTGGAAGACCGGCGTGTGCCGGGCCCTGGGCGTGGCCGACGCCCAGGAGATGTGGCGACGGGTCCTGGCCGCGGTCCGCTCCTACGCCGACCTCCAGCCCGCCCTGGTCGGTGCGGTGGAGCGCCTGATCGACTTCGTCACCGAGCCCGACCAGGCATGACCGGCCCGGCCGGCTGCGTGCCCGAACGCCAGGGAGGCCGGTCCATCGGCATTCGCCGGGCGACCCGAGGTACGAGGGTAGGCCAGTGACCGGGCCCGAGCGTCGCTTCGAGCCCTTCGTCCACCTGATCGACGTCACCGACACCGCCGCCCTGGTCGGGTGGGGCGGGTTCTGGCTGGACTGCGACGAGCGTGGTGGGTGCCGGGTGGTCGACGACGAGGAGCTCGACGACCCGGCGCGCCGCCGCGACGGCACCATCGGGGCGGGGTCGCCGTCCTACGGCCGCGCCGTCGTGGAGGTGACCGACGCAGACGGTCGGGTGGTGGCCTCCGCCACCACCGCCGACGGCAACGCCGTGTGGGTCGAGGGTCTGGAGCCCGACACCGAGTACCGCTACCGGATCCTCGTCGACGGGAAGCCGTGGGCCGACGGCCCGCGATGGGACTGGGCGGCCGACGACGCCGGCGATGGCGGGCCGCCCCGCACCGAGCCCCGCCGGTACGACCTGCGCCTGCGCACTCACACCCGCGACGACGTCGAGATCCCGGTGACGTTCGTGGCCGTGGGCGACTACGGGGTCGGCATCTGCAACGGCGACGCCGGCCGTCGCCAGCAGCAGGTGGCCCGCACGCTGGAGTGGCTGGCCGCGACCAAGCCGGTGCGGCTGATCCTGAGCCTGGGCGACAACATCTACCACCGCCCGGAGGACAAGCAGAAGGGCACCGGCGACGAGGACGACGACTGGTACTTCACCTTCTACGAGCCCTACCGCTACCTGATCGACCATCTCCCCGTGTACCCCACCGTCGGCAACCACGACGACGCCGACACCGAGTCCAGCGACGACCGGGCCCAGC
>JALYGL010000305.1 GCA_030777125.1 Actinomycetota bacterium | reverse complement strand
CTCCCTAGGCAGGATTCGCCGATCTTCACCACCCCTTCGGGCGACTTGATCCGGCGCAACCGGTTCGGTGAGGTATGGCGGGGAGCGGTCCGGCGAGCGGGTGTCCGGCCGGAGTTGACCTGTCACGACCTCCGCCACTACTACGCCTCGCTGCTGATCCGCCACGGCGAGTCGGTCAAGGTGGTCCAGCGCCGGCTGGGCCACAAGACGGCCCAGGAGACGCTCGACACCTACGGCCACCTCTGGCCCGATTCCGACGGCCGGACCCGGGAGGCCGTCGACGGCGAGCTGTTCCGCGCCAGGCCCGGCGAGGAGCCAGAACAGGCCGACAATGACCGCCCCACCCCGGAAATCCCGCGGCCTGTCCGCGGCCTGGCGGATCCCTCCGAAGGCATAACCGCAGGTCACAGGCGGTAAAGGCGGTGAGCCGGCCTGTAGGCGGGGTTCTGTGCGCCCGTGGGGCGTGGTGGCCATCCATCTACGCGGCCTACCTGGGGATGCCGCCTCCGGAGAGGCGGCGGGCGGGCAGCCCGTTCCCACGCTTGGCCTTGCTCCGGGTGGGGTTTGCCGAGCCGCCCGGGTCACCCCGGGCGCTGGTGCGCTCTTACCGCACCGTTTCACCCTTACCTGTGCCTTCCGGCCATCGGCGGTCTGTTCTCTGTGGCACTTTCCTGCGGGTCACCCCGACTGGCGTCTCGCCAGCACCCTGCCCTGTGGAGCCCCGACCTTCCTCGACACGATCGGGGAAACCGTCGTGCCGCGGCCACCCGGCCGGCTCACCGCTGCCCAGTATGCCTGGTCGCTGACCGCTGCGGTGGGGCGCCGGCGGCGTCGAGGCCCTCAGCTGGCCACCACCCGGGCGGTGGCCCGCCGCCCTCCCAGCTTGGTCACCTCGATGGCGTTGGGCAGCTGGTCCTTCACCTCGTCGTCGTGGGTGACGACGAGCACCTGGCCGAACCGGCCCTTCAGCCGCTCGAGGGCCCGCAGCATGCGATCGGTGCGATCGGCGTCGAGGGGGCCGAACACCTCGTCGAGCACCAGGAGGCCGATGTGACCGCCGGACTGGAACCCCAGGTGCTCGCTGATGGCCACCCGCAGGGCCAGGCTGGCCAGGTCGGCCTCGGAGCCCGAGAAGCGGTCCATGCCGTAGGCGACCCCCTGGTCGACGATCTGGAGGCCGTAGGTGTCGGGATCGACGCGCAGCTCGTCGTACTCGGCGTCGGTCAGCTCGGCGAACAGCGAGGCGGCTTGCCGGGACAGCCGAGGGCCGACGGTGCCGATCAACTGGTTGCGGAAGGCGTGGAGGAGCTCGGCCAACCGGTCGAGATGGCGGGCCTGGTCGGCGAGCTCGACCAGCCGGGCGTGTTGGTCTCGAGCGCCGAGCAGGGCGTCCTCGGTCGCCTCGGCCTGAGCTGCGGCCCTGGCAGCGGCCTGCTCGGCGGCCCGCGCGCACCGCTCGGCGGCGGCCTCGGCCTGCTCCGCCACCTCGAGAGCCCGGCGGGCCTCGGCCATTCCCGCCACGCAGAACCCGAGACCCCGCACCTTCTCCCGCAGGGCCTCCAAGCGACCCCGGATGCCTTCGCGGTCATGAGTGAGGGCCTGGAGCTCGATCTCGGCGCGCGGGCCTCGTTCGAGCTGTCCGCCCAGCCGCTGGCACTCGGCGACGGCCAGGCGGCGCCGTTCGACCTCGACACGCAGCTCGGCGGACTCGTCCGGGTGCGGAGGGGGCTGCAGGCGGCGCTCGGCCTCGGCCAGCGCCAGCTCGGCGCTCTGTCGGGCAGCGCGGCGCTGCTCCCAGGCGGCGTGCTCGCGCCGGGCGCGCTCGACCACTCGGCGGGCTCGTCGATGCGCCTCCGCCGCCTCCTCAGCGGCGGCCTGGAGGATCGGCAGCTCGGCGATCACCTCGCCCAGCCGGCCTTCGGCGGCCTCGAGCTCTCGCTGGCGGTGAGCCCGGACCTCCTCGAAGGCGATGCCGAGCTCCTGGCCGCAGAGGGGGCAGTCGGCCTCGTCGGACAGCCCGGCGGCATCGCCGACCGCCGCCGCGGCGCGGTCTCGGCGGTGCCCGAGCTCGGCGGCCAGGGCCCGGTGGCTGGCCACGGCCTGACCAGCGTGCTCGGCGCTCAGGCGCAGGCGCTCGAGGCCGGCGTCGTCGGGCTCG
>JALYGL010000304.1 GCA_030777125.1 Actinomycetota bacterium | reverse complement strand
ATGACGTCGAGGCCTTCGCCGCCGTCTCCTGACCACTACCGGGGCGCTGGTGCGAGCTGGCGCCCCACTATCCGACTCCAGCAGTCGGAATAGACGGAGGCCACCCATGATGCTCACTGACCGCCCGGCCCTGACCGCCGAGCAGTTCAACGCCGTGATTGACCGCTACCTGACCAGCGTGTGCGACGAGATCCCCAATGCGCTCTTCACCGACCTGACCCTCTGGACGGTCCTGGCCGACCTGCTCACCCACGCCGGCGTCGACCGCGCCGACTGGCACCCGGCCGTCCAGGCGTGCGATGAACTGACGCTGTGGATGCCGCCCACGCCGGCCGCCTGACCACCTGACCGCTCACCCACACGGGCCGGGTGATGCGCCCGGCCCCACCAGACTGGAGGAGTGCATCATGTGTGACCCGGACCGCGTGGACCTCGACGCCCTCATCCGTCAGTACGTGGCCGACCTGCCCGAGCTGAGCGAGCATCCGGCGCCGCTGCGCGAAGAGATGCCCGTCGCCGTCATTCTGGCCGACCTCCTCCTGCGCGCCGGCCTGGACGTGCCGCCCGAGGTGGCCGACGCCACGATGTGACCGCCTGACCGTCACCTATCCTGCCCGCGCTGGCCCTCACCGGCTGGCGCGGGGCCAGGTCCTGCCGGCCCGCCCCACGCGTCCTGGGCCGCCTGGTGGCGTTCTAGGGGCACTCGGGACGCGGTATCCCACTGGGGTGACGGATGGGCAGCCAGGTCGATATCGCCACGGCGGCGCGGGCACTCGGCACCAGCGAGTCGGCGGTCAGGAAACGACTCCAGCGCGGCACGCTCGCCGGCGGCAAGGATGAGGAGGGCCGCTGGTATGTGGTCCTCGACGGCCTGGACGACGGCACCCTCAGGAGTGGGCAGGATTATGGTGAGGGCATCAGGCTGCCTCCTGACGGAGCCGGCGCTGGGGCAGGGAAACCGGCGGTGCGCTCGACCGGGGCTCGCCACACAGCCGGCCGGTGAGGGCGGGCAGGACCGTGGCCAGCCATGGGCGCCAGTCATGGGCGCGGTCGTGGAGCACCAACCGACCGCGGCTGAAGACACTCAGCCGGTCCGTGGTCGTCCATTGTTGTTGGCGTGCCCGCGCCGCGGTGTCCCGCGTACGGCCAGCCGCCGCGCCGATGCTGGCTTGCACCAGATAGCTGACCACCGCCAGCCCCGTCAGCCCGTCCACCACCGCCGGGTCGGGCTCATGGCCGACGACGGCTTCCCAGCCCCAGCTCTTGATGTCGCGATAGGAGCCCTCCGTGCTGAACCGCCCACTGTAATGAGTGACCGCCTGCGGCACCGTGGTGTCGGTCGTCAGCAGACACCAAATGGCATCGGTATCGACCGCGCCGGCCTGGCCTTTGCTGCGCAGGTACCGGGCGCGTTGCTCGGCGCGTGCCTGGCGGCGCGCCCAGTCGGCCGGGCCCACTTGGTGGCGGGGATAGACCGGCAGCCCCCGCCCGACCACCAGCCGGGTCGGGCCCGCTGTCGGCGGACAGTGGGGATAGCAGGCGGTCCACGTCCGCCACTGCCCCGGCCGCAGGTCGCCCACCAGGTCGCCGACTCGTACCGGCTGCGTGTTGTCGAGCCAGACCCAGTCGCCCGCCCGCAGCCGGATGGTAGCGCCCACCGGCCGCCGCTGGCGCCACGCGTCCAGCACCTGGCAGAGCGCCTTGCTGGGGAAGCCACGGTCGGCCACCAGATGGGCGGGGCGGTCGGGTGGCCAGCAGGCCAGCGTTCGCTCCAGCAGGGCCACCACGGTCGGGGTGAACTGGCCTTTGGGCCAGGGATAGGGCAAGATGCTCCAGGCCACCGGCAGCACCCGGCCATGGCAGCGCACCCCCAGCGTGAACACCTCCCACCGGTCGGCACGGGTGCTATCCAGCACCAGCAGCACCTCGGCATCCGGCACCAGCCGCAGCACCCCACCCACCAGGAGTGGGGTGAGAGCGTGACTGGTGAGGCACGTGCGCT
>JALYGL010000303.1 GCA_030777125.1 Actinomycetota bacterium | reverse complement strand
TCGAGCAGATCACGGTGGTGCTGGCCGGGCCCCCCAACAAGCTCGACGACTTCGAGGACCTGATGCGGGTCTACGGCATCACCGCCCTGCAGCGCACCGGCCGGGTGGCGCTGCCCAAGCTCGAGCGACAGGCGCCCCGCCTGCGCAGCGTCACCGGAAAGGTGGGTTAGCCGCGATGGCGAACATCTACTACGAGAAGGATGCCGACGCCGGGCTCCTGGGCAGCCGCAAGGTGGCCGTCATCGGGTACGGCTCCCAGGGTCACGCCCACGCCCTCAACCTGCAGGACTCCGGCGTCGACGTGCGGGTGGGGCTGCGGGAGGGCTCCGGCTCGGTGGCCAAGGCGGAGGCGGCCGGCCTCAGGGTCACGTCGATCGCCCAGGCCACGTCCGAGGCCGACCTGGTCATGGTCCTGCTCCCGGACACGGAGCAGAAGGCGGTCTACGAGGCGGAGATGGCGGGCAACCTGGCCGACGGCGACGCCCTGTTCTTCGCCCACGGGTTCAACATCCGCTTCGGCCAGATCCGCCCTCCGGCCGGCGTCGACGTGGGCATGGTGGCGCCCAAGGGGCCCGGCCACCTGGTGCGGCGCACGTTCGAGTCGGGCGGCGGTGTCCCCGCCCTCATCGCCGTCTCCCAGGACGCCTCCGGCAAGGCCCGGGAGCTGGCCCTGTCGTACGCCCACGCCCTCGGCGCCACCCGGGCCGGCGTGCTGGAGACGACGTTCGAGGAGGAGACGGAGACCGACCTGTTCGGCGAGCAGGTGGTCCTCTGCGGCGGGGTCACCGAGCTGGTCATGGCCGGCTACGAGACCCTGGTGAACGCCGGCTACCAGCCCGAATCGGCCTACTTCGAGTGCCTCCACGAGCTCAAGCTCATCGTCGACCTGATGTACGAGCAGGGGATCTCCGGGATGCGCTTCTCGATCTCCGACACGGCCGAGTACGGCGACCTCACCCGCGGCCCTCGCATCATCAACTCCGAGACCCGGGCGGAGATGGCCCGCATCCTGGAGGAGATCCGCGACGGCAGCTTCGCCGAGGAGTGGATCGCCGAGAACCGGGCCGGTCGTCCCCGCTTCAACGAGCTGCGGGAGAAGGGCCGTCAGCACCCGATCGAGGCCGTCGGGGCCGAGCTGCGGGAGATGATGCCCTGGATCGCAGCCGGCCGCAGCCGGCCCCAGGACGTGTCCGGGGGGTAGCCCGCGGGGCGCTCCGGTGCTCGGCCGGGCGGGCCTTCGTGATCCGTTTCGCCCTTCCCGACCGGTGGGTAGAGGGTCCGGGCGTTGAGCAGCAGCGTGACGCGCCCGCCCGGACCGGGTGGCGGCGCCGGCGACAGCACACCACGCGGCAGCCTCGGAGGATCGCCCATGACGCAACAGCCATCGCAGGTGGCAGGAACGGTGAAGGACGAAGGCGCCCAGGTGGCGTCCACGGCCGTCGACCAGGGGAAGCAGACGGCGTCGGCGGCGGCCGAGGCCGGCAGCCAGGTCGCCGGCGCCGGAGCCGAGGGCGTCCGCCAGGTCGCCTCGGAGGCGGCGACCCAGGCGGGGGAGGTGACCAGGCAGGCGACGGAGCAGGCCCGCGACCTGGTCCAGCAGGCCCAGACGCAGCTCCGTGACCAGGCCGGCACCCAGGCCCAGCGGGCCGCAGGAGGGATCCGCGACGTGGGCCAGCAGGTCCGGGCCCTGAGCGAGGGCCGCAGCGACCAGGCCGGCATCGCCGCCGACGCAGCCCGGCAGCTGGCCGACAAGCTCGACCAACTGGCCGTTCGCCTCGACCAGCGTGGATTCGAGGGCACCGTCGACGACGTGCGAGAGCTGGCCCGCAGGCGCCCCGGCCTGTTCCTCCTCGGCGCGGCCGCCACCGGCTTCGCCGTCACCCGGTTGGGCCGCGGGCTGCAGGTCGTCCAGCAGGCACAGCCGTCGCAGTCACAGCCGTCGGCGCCGACCCCGTCCGCACCCGTCGGGTTCGACGCCGCTCCATCGACGGGGCGGATGGCCGACCCGCTCGACGGCTTGGCCGACGATCCGCCGGCGGTGGACGGCCCCACCCTCCCGTCGACGCCTGTCGGGACCTCTCCGACCATCGGAGGCTGGTGATGGCGCCGTCCCGCGCCCCCCAGGGCGCCCGGCCCACCGAGCCGAAGCAGCCCGAGAAGTCGCTGGGCCAGCTGGTGGCCGAGATGTCCACCGAGCTCAGCTCGCTCATGCGGGCGGAGGTGCAGCTGGCCAAGGTGGAGCTGAAGGACGAGGTGGCCAAGGCAGGCAAGGCCGGCAGCATGTTCGGGGCCGGCGCGGTCACCGGCTACTTCGCCCTTCTCTTCGCATCGCTGGCCCTGGCCTGGCTGCTGGACCAGGCCATGCCCACCGCCCTGGCCTTCTTCCTCGTCGCCGTGCTCTACGGCGTGGCCGCGGGGGTCCTCATCAGCCGGGGCCGGACCGAGATGAAGCAGGTCGACCCCGTGCCACGGCAGACAGTCGAAACCCTCAAGGAGGACGTGGAATGGGCCAAAGCGCAGAAGACCTGAGGCGCGAGATCGAGGCGAGTCGCGGTCACCTGACGACGACCGTCGACGCCATCGGCGACCGGGTCAGCCCCGGCCGTGTGGTCGAGCGGCGGGTCAACCGGGTCAAGGGTGGCGTCCGGTCGGTCACCGAGACGGTGATGGGGACGGCGTCCGGCGCCGCCGGCACGGTGCGGGGCACGGTCTCCGGGACGGCCTCGGGCGTCTCCGACATGGCCTTCTCGGTGACAGGCGCGGCCGGGAGTGCAGCGGGCAGCGCCGGCGACGCAGTGGGATCGGCGGGTGAGCAACTGCGCGTCGCTCCGCAGGCCCTCAAGCAGGCAACCGCCGAGAAGACTCAGGGAGCGCCGCTGGTCGCCGGTCTGGTGGCGTTCGGAGCGGGCGCGCTCGTGGCCAGCCTGGTCAAGGGCAGCCGGACCGAGGGTCGGGTGGCGCAGGTCGCCCTCAGCGCGGCCCAGCCGATCAAGGAGGCGGCGGCCGAGGCCGGATCGGAGCTGGCGTCGTCGCTCAAGGACCAGGGCCAGCAGGCCGTGCAGCAGGTGAAGGACACTGCCACCCAGGCGGCGGGCGAGGTCAAGGGCACGGCCCAGGAGTCGGCTCAGCAGGCGGTGGAGACGGGACGGGACGCCGCTCAGCAGGTCAAGGACCAGGGCCAGCAGGCCGCGGCCGAGGTGACGGGCCAAGCCTCGAGCTCAGCCGACAGCGTCCGCCACCAGAGCTGAGATGGAGAGGTCGGGTGTCACGCCACACGTCGGCGCGGAGACGGCCGACGTGGCCGAGCTGGCCACCGGTTCGGGGCCGTTCCTCAGCATCTACCTGACCACCGAGGCCACGGTCGAGAACGCTGCCCAACGGGCGGAGGTCCGCTGGAGGAGCGTGCGAGATTCCCTCGCCGCCGACGGCGCCCCGGGGGAGCTCTTGGACGTCGTCGACCCGCTGGTGGCCGACGCCCACCTGCAGGGCGAGGGTCTGGGGGTCGTCGTTCGGGCCGACGGCGCCATCCTCGTCGAGCACCACCCTCGCGCCCCTGCGCTCGACCGGTCGCGATGGGCGCCGTTGCCCGTGCTGGTACCGCTTCTCGGGTGGCGCCAGTCGACGCCCCCGCACGTGGTGGTGACGGCCGACCGCAAGGGAGCCGACATCGTGGCCGTGGGAAGGGAGGGGCCCGATGTGCGGCGGGAGGCCGGCGGCGACGACTACCCCATTCGAAAGGTCAGCGCCGGGGGATGGTCGCAACGTCGCTACGAGGAGCGGGCCGAGAACACGTGGGCCCAGAACGCGGAGGACGCCGCCCGCCAGGTGGCGGCGCTGGCCGAGCGGGTCCGGGCCCGCCTCATCGTGGTCGCGGGCGACGTGCGGGCCGTCACGCTGCTGCGCGATGCCCTTCCCGCCGAGTTCGCCGACCGGGTGCGGGAAGCCGGTGGCGGCCGGTCGGCCGACGGCTCCGGCGACCTCCTGGCCGCCCAGGTCGGCGAGCTGGTCGACCAGGCCGTGGCTGCCGACACCGCCGCGCTGTTGGAGAAGTTCGACGAGGAACGAGGCCAGGGCGACCGGGCCGCCGATGGCGTCGAGGCCACGTTGCGGGCCCTGGCCGCATCGCAGGTCGAGGTCCTGCTGGTGCACGACGACCCCGACGACGATCGTCCGGCCTGCTTCGGCGCCGACCCCAGGGTCGTCGCCACCAACCGCGCCGACCTGGCCTCGATGGGCGTCGACGACCCCGGGGAGGGCCCGGTGGTCGATGTGGCCGTGCGGGCGGCGCTGGCCACCGGGGCGGGCATCCGCATCATCCCCAGGGACGTGGCCCCGGCCGAGGGCCTGGGCGCCATCCTCCGCTGGTAGGGGGTGGCTGTGTTGAGGGGGGGCACCCGCCGGCGGGGCTGGGGCCCCCGGCCGGGACCGGCGGGCGAGGTCCCTGGTCTCTCCGCTCCGCTCCGCCTCGCTCGGCACTCCGACCGAAGGACCCGGGTGCCCGCCGCCATCAATACAGCCTTAACCCGTCTCGGTGCGGTGCTCGGGTTGTGACCGGCTGTTGGCGATGACCTCGTCGAGGTCGCTGTGGCCGGGCTCCCGGTCGTCGTCGAGGCGGCGCCCGCCGGCGCCGCTGACGATGATCCCGGCGGAGACGTCCTCCCCGCCCGAGCCCACCAGGGGCGGCTCCTCCGGATCGTCCCGATCGTCGGTCGCGCTCATGGGGAGGGCCTACCCGGGCGCCGAGGACGGCATGTCCGCGTAGGTCCAGTCCGGCTGCTTCAGGTGGTGGCGCTCGTCGTAGACGGCCTTGCCGCCGCCCAGGTCGAGCATCTTGGGGAACACCAACGGGCGGGGGAGCGGGCACGCCTCGCCCTCGAGGTGGGCGGTGAACTCCTCCGGGAAGGCCCGCAGCATGCTGGACACCAGGACCCGTTCCTCCGTGGCCAGGAAGCACCGGGCCCCGTCGGTGACCTTGTCGAGCCAGCCGCCGATCTCGGCCACGTCCTGCTCCGTGCCGGCGCCGGCCTCGATGCGGGCCAGGCGGTCGGTGATGGCCTGTGAGCCCAGCTTGCACGGCGGGCATTGGCCGCACGACTCGACGGCCAGGAAGCGGGAGAACAGACGGGTGACCTCGACCATGCAGGCGGTGTCGTCGTAGACGATGTAGCCGCCAGCGCCCATGCCGCTGCCGGCGGCCTGGAACGCCTCGTAGGTGAGCGCCGTGTCCAGCTGCTCACCGGTCAGTACGGGGTTGGAGACGCCCGAGAACACGGCCTTGACCCGGCGCCCGTCGGGCAGACCACTGCCGACGGCGTCGATCACCGTCCGGAGCGGAGTGCCCAGCTCGACCTCGCCGACGTCGGGCGCGACCACGTCGCCCACCACGGTGCACACGAGGGTGCCCGGCGACTGCTGGGTGCCGCCCTGGGCACGGAACCAGTCCGCCCCGCGGGCCAGGATGTGCGGCACGTTCGACAGCGTCTCGGCGTTGTTGACCAGTGTCGGGTTGGACTCGTGCCGGCCGGCCGAGTGGCCAGGCTCCGTCTCGGTGGCCGTCCATCCCGTTTGCGGCGCGGTGGCGAACAGGCCGTGCTCGTAGGGCGGGAGGATCCGGGGCATGGGGGCGTTGCCCTCGATCACCTCCAGCATGGCCTTCTCCTCGCCGTAGAGGTACTCGTCGGGCCCCGCCACCACCGTGATGCGGCAGTCGGTGCAGACGCCGGCGGACTGGAACTCGTCGACCGCCCGGCGGACCGCCTCCAGCTCCGGGCCGAAGCCGGCTTTGAGGCAGATGAAGGCCTCCACCGCACCGATGGCGAACCCGGCGATGACCACCCCCTCGACCAGCTGGTAGGGGTTGGCCCGCATGAGGGCCCGGTCCTTGAACGTCCCCGGTTCGCCCTCGGCCGCGTTGCACACGAGGTAGCGGTGAGTGCCTCCGGCGGCGGCCACGCCGCCCCACTTGCGCCCGGTGGGGAAGCCGGCGCCGCCTCGACCCCGGAGGCCCGACCGGAGCACCTCCTCGATGGTGCCCGCCGGACCGATCTCCTGGGCCCGCTTGATCCCGAGCCCACCGGTGTCGGTGGCCAGGTACTCGTCCAGGGACGAGAGCGGCGAGGAGGGCAGCAGGAAGGGGGGCACGAGGCTCCGGTCTAGCAGCATCGGGCGGGCGGGTAGCGCCCGCCTGGGTCACTCTTTGGTGACGACGGGGCTGTCCTGGCGGGTGCGCACGAACGAGAGGACGGCGCCCACGATGAGGGCGAAGCCGAGCGGGATCAGCAGGTAGGTGGTGGTGAGGGCGCCGGCGAGGGCGACCGCGACTCCGACGATGGCGACGACAAAGGCGAGGACCATGGGCCCGGTTCTCCCCGGCCGGCGCCCACGCCAACCGCCGTCCTAGAGGGCGGCGACGATGTAGTCGATGGCGCCGGTGAGGATGGCGACGTCGTCGGGATCCACAGCCGGGTAGGCGGCGATGCGGAGCTGGTTCCGGCCCAGGCGCCGGTAGGACTCGGTGTCGACGATGCCGTTCGCCCGCAGCACCTTGGCCACCACGCCGGCGTCGACGGATGGGTCGAGGTCGACGGTGGCCACCACGGGGCTGCGTGACCGGGGGTCGGCCACGAAGGGTGAGGTGTAGGCGGTGGCCTCGGCCCACGAGTAGACCGTGGCGGTGGAGGCCTCGGAGCGGGACGCGGCCCACTCCAGCCCGCCCCCGGCCAGCAGCCAGTCAAGCTGGTCGGCGAGCAGGAACAGGGTGGCCAGCGACGGGGTGTTGTAGGTCTGGTCGAGCCGCGAGTTCTCCAGGGCGGTGGCCAGGCTGAGCGACGCGGGGGCCCACCGGCCGGAGGCCTCGATGCGGGCCACCCGCTCGAGGGCGGCGGGGGAGCACATGGCCAGCCACAGGCCGCCGTCGGAGGCGAAGCACTTCTGGGGGGCGAAGTAGTAGACGTCGAACTCGGCCGGGTCGACCCGCATCCCGCCCGCCGCGGAGGTGGCGTCGACCAGTACGAGCGCCCCACCGTCCGGGGTGGCCCCGTCCGGCCGGCGCACGGGCATGGCCACGCCCGTGGACGTCTCGTTGTGGGTGAGGGCGTAGACGTCGACGTCCGGGTTGGGCCTGGCCTCGGGGTGGGTGCCGTAGGGCGCCTCGATGACCTCGGGCTCGTCGAGGTGCGGGGCGGCGGCCGCGGCGGTGGCGAACGACGAGGAGAACTGGCCGAACGACAGGTGCTGGCTGCGCCGCTCGATGAGCCCGAACGTGGCCACGTCCCAGAAGTAGGCGGCCCCGCCGTTGCCCAGGACCACCTCGTACCCGTCGGGGAGCGAGAACAGCTCGGCGAGCCCGGCCCGGACCAGGCCGACGACCGACCGGACGCTCTGGGACCGGTGGCTCGTGCCCAGGTAGGTGGAGGCGGCCGAGGCCAGGGCGCCGACCGCCTCCGGGCGCACCTTGGACGGCCCGCTCCCGAAGCGCCCGTCGGAGGGACGGAGGTCGGCGGGCAGGTGGATCTGGGGGATGGGACGGATCCCGGCGTTCGGCGCAGTCATGACGTGCCACTATCGCATCCATGTCGCCCGTCGCCCGAGTCTCCCGTCGCATCGCCGCCATCGAGGAGTCAGCCACCATGGCCGTCGATGCCAGAGCCAAAGCCCTGAAGGCGGCCGGGGAGGACGTCATCGGCTTCGGCGCCGGCGAACCCGACTTCCCCACCCCCGAGCACATCGTCGCCGCCGCGGCCGCGGCATGTGCCGACCCGAGGAACCACCGCTACACCCCCGCAGCGGGGCTCCCCGAGCTCCGGGAGGCGGTGGCGGCCAAGACCGCCCGCGACTCCGGCTACCACGTCGAGGCCTCCCAGGTCCTGGTCACCAACGGGGCCAAACACGCGGTCTACAACGCCTTCGCGGCCCTGCTCGACCCCGGCGACGAGGTGCTCGTGCCCGCCCCCTACTGGGTCACCTACCCGGAGGCCATCCGGCTGGCCGGAGGCGTGGCCGTGCCCGTGCCCACCGACGAGAGCACCGGCTTCCGGGCCACCGTCGACAGTCTGGAGGCGGCCTCCACGGATCGCACCAAGGTGCTGCTGTTCGTGTCGCCGTCGAACCCGACCGGTGCGGTGTACTCGCCGGCGGAGGTGGAGGCCCTCGGCCGTTGGGCGTTCGAGCGCGGCCTGTGGGTCGTCACCGACGAGATCTACGAGCACCTGGTCTACGGGCGGCACGTCTTCTCGTCCATGCCCGGCCTCGTGCCGCAGCTGGCCGACCGGTGCATCGTCGTGAACGGGGTGGCGAAGACCTTCGCCATGACCGGGTGGCGGGTGGGATGGATGGTCGCCCCGCGCGACGTGACCGCCGCGGCGGTGAACCTGCAGTCCCACGCCACCTCCAACGTGGCCAACGTCTCCCAGCGGGCCGCCCTGGCCGCGCTCACCGGCGGCATGGGGTGCGTGACCGCCATGCGCGAGGCGTTCGACCGCCGCCGCCGGCTCATGCACGGACTGCTCGTCACCATCCCAGGGGTGAGCTGCCCGGAGCCCGAGGGCGCGTTCTACGCCTTTCCGTCGCTGGCCGGCGTTCTCGGGCGCGACCTGGGGGGCCGGACGGCGGCGACCACCCTGGACCTGGCCCAGATCGTGCTCGACGAGGCCAAGGTGGCGATCGTGCCGGGCGAGGCCTTCGGCGCCCCCGGCTACGCCCGGCTCTCCTATGCGCTCGGCGATGCCCAGCTGGAGGAGGGCGTCACCCGGCTGGCCAAGCTGCTGGGCGGCTGACCATGGCGGACGGAACAGCCGACGAGACGGTCGACGTGCTGGTGGAGACGCCCAAGGGCAGCCGGGCCAAGTTCGAGTGGGACCACGACCGTCACGGCCTGCGGCTCGACCGCCGGTTGGGGTCGGCCACCGTCTTCCCCACCGACTACGGCTGGATCGAAGGAACCCGCAGCTCCGACGGGGAGACGCTCGACGCCCTGGTGCTCGGCGAGGACCCCCTGTTCCCGGGGTGCTGGGTGCGGGCCCGGCCCATCGGCGTGTTCTGGATCAGCTACGGCCGTACCGGCGACGACGACCCGGAGAAGATGAGCGAGGCCAAGATCCTGGCCGTGCCCGACTCCGACCCGGGCTGGAGCGAGATCCGCGACGTCGATGACCTGTCCGAGCACCAGCGCAACCAGATCAGCCACTTCTTCGACGTCTACAAGCAGCTGGACCCGGGCCGGAACCCGTCGCCCGCCGGCTACGAGGGCCGGGAGGCGGCCCTGCGGGTGATCGCCGAGTCCCGCGAGGGGTGACGACCGGCTACTCGACCAGCACCTTGGCCAGGTGGCCGACCGCCACCATGGCCGGCGAGTCGGGGTCGGCGTCGATGGCGGCCACGCCCAGGTGGTCGGCGTGCTCGACGGCGGGGTCCTCCGGTATGGCGACCACCTCGACGCCCAGCTCGTCGGCGATGCGCCGGACGTCGTCGTCGCTCACCGTGCGGTTGGCCACCCCCACGATCCGCGTGACGCCGAGCTCCTCCGCCACCCGGCAGGCCCGGCGGGCGATCTCGACCGACTTGGCGCTGCCCTCGGTGACGGCCAGGACGACGTCGTCGGGACCGGGGTGGGCCCAGATGAGGTCGTTGAGGCCCGCCTCCAGGTCGGCCAGCACGATGCGGCCGTCGGCCGGGAGGTCCCCGAAGAACTGACGGGTGGTGTTGTGCGAGCCGCAGCACAGGCAGGCGTCGGTGGGGCGCTCGATCTTGCCGGTGGCCACCAGGCGCACCCCGTCGGGGGCGTCGACGCCGTAGCGGGCCAGGAGGTCGTCGGCCGCCGGGGTCGGATCGTTGTGGGTGTGGCCGGCGTCGAGCAGCGAGTTGAGGATCGGCTTCATGTTCTCGACCGACTCCCGGGCGACACCGAGCGAGATGCCGAGGTTCGGGTTCGGGTCGGCGTCGACGGCCACGACCTGATGACCCTGGCGGCCCAGGTGTCGGGCCAGGGCGCCCGAGACGGTGCTCTTGCCCGAGCCTCCCTTTCCGGTGACAGCGATCCTCATGCGCGTACCTCCTGAGCGAGAAGCCGGTCGGCGAGCCGGCCGATGGCGGCGATGGCGGGGGAGTCGGGGCAGGCGTCGAGGGGCGAGAGCCCCCGGCGTTCGGCGTCGGCCACGTCGGGGTCGAAGGGGATGCGGACGAGGGGTGCGAGGCCCGGGTGGTCCGGCTCGTCGCCGAAGCGGTTGGCCACCACCATGGTGTTGCGGTCGTCGCCGACCATGGGCAGCAGCCGGCGGGCGGTCATGGCCGAGCGCCAGGCCGGCCCCACCACCACGACCACGTCGTCGGCGAAGGCGTGATAGCGCTCGAACGGGGTGGTCGGGCCCGCCTCCAGGTCGGCGATGACGTCCCATTCCGGCTCGCCGAAATCGAGGAGGAGCTGGATCAGGGCGACGACGGACTGCTTGGCGGCCAACTTGTCGGCCGAGCCGATCTTGCCCAGGCCGAGGAAGTGGACGCCGTCGGGCGCCCGGGTGGCGAACCGCTCGACGACCTCGAGGGGACGGAGACCCCCCGCCAGGTGCCAGCCGTAGGGGGCGCCCGCATGCTCGGCGACGGCCTCGGGCGGGAACCCGGCGTCGGTGGGCGGCATGCCCAGGCTGATGGCCAGGCCGGGGTTGGTGTCGAGGTCGGCGGCGAACACCTTGCGTCCCCGGCGGGCGAAGAGGCGGGCCAGGACGCTGGAGATCACCGTCTTGCCGGCACCGCCCTTTCCGATGACGGCCAAGCGGACGCCCAGTCGGGGACGGGCCACCTCCACCTCGGCGGCGTCGAGGCCGGCCAGCTCCCGGCGGGCGTTGTCGAGCGCCGCGTGCAGGTCGGCCCGATGGCGCTCCATCTCCGGGCGCACACCCTGGAACCCCCGCGCCGGCAGCCAGCCGGCCAGGTGGCGCAGGTAGCTGGTGGCCTGGCGCTCGACCGCCAACCAGCCCAGGGCATCGCCGGCCCGGGCGGTGAGGTCGGCGACGACCGCCCGGCGCCTCCGGAGCATCTCCAGCGCCCAGTCCTCCCTGGGGGTGTCCCCTCCGGCGCCAGCCACGCGCGCCATCGTAGCTATGACCGCGATGTCAGTACTCAATGCCCTTCTTGGCCTTGATGCCCTGGTCGTAGGCGTGCTTGACCTTGCGCATGTCGGTGACGGTGTCGGCCACCTCCACCAGCTCGGGCGGGGCGTCACGGCCGGTGATGACCACGTTCGTGGCCGGCGCCCGTTGGCGGACACCGTCGACCACGTCGTCCACCGGCACCCAGCCGTACTTCACCGCGTAGGTGAGCTCGTCGAGGATGACCAGGTCGTAGTGGCCCGAGGTCAGCTTCCGGCGGGCCACGGCCCAGGCGTGGCGGCCCTTCGCCGCGGTCTCGTCCAGGTCGGTGGACTCCCACGTGAAGCCGTCGCCCAGGGTGTGCCACTCGATCCCCAGGTGGTCGGCCAGCTTGCGCTCGCCCGTCTGCCACTTGCCGCCCTTGACGAACTGGACCACTCCGACCCGCCAGCCCCGGGCCCACCCGCGGCCCATGACCCCGAAGGCGGCCGACGACTTGCCCTTGCCGTGACCGGTGTTGACCAGGACGATCGACGCCGCTCGGACCACGACGAAAGGGTAGCCACCACCCCTTGTGGTCGCCGGGGTGCGAGCGGATACGGCACCTGGGGCAACACCGAAACAGAGGGGTTCTCTTCATGAGCACCCACAGCAGCAGCCGCCTCAGTACCAGCCCTGTCCGCCCGCTCAGGGGGCCGCTCGGGCCCTGCCGCCCGCTCAGAGGGCCGCTCGGGCCCTGCCGCCCGCTCAGGGGGCCGCTCGGGCCCTGCCGCCCGCTCAGGGGGCCGCTCGGGCCGCCCCGGATCGGCCGACAACCTTGGCTTCCTCCGCCGCCTACGACGCCAGGTTTCAGACAGTAGTGGCTTCGGTCTCGAAAAAAGACCGCCGGACCGCGTCACGAACCGCCGGGCGGGCCGTCTTTGTGAGCGGATCGTCTCCTCTGGGACTGCCTGGGGGCCCCAGAGGAGACACTCCGGTGCCGTCCACCGTGGCCGCGGGCGGGCGAAGGGCGATAGTGTCGCCGGCGTAGCGCAGGGAACCCGGTGTGAGTCCGGGGCTGTCCCGCAACTGTCACCGGGGAGCGGAACCCCACCTGACGGCCACGGCCCCTTCGGGGGCGGGAAGGCCGGGGACTCCGCGACGATCCGGGAGCCAGGAGACCTGCCTGCCGGCTGCGTGCCGAACGCAGGTCGACGGAGAGGACGCGGAGACGTCGTGGAGATGCAGGTGCGCTCCCGCCACGAGGCGGGCCGGCCGTTCCCGGTGCTGGTGTGGCGGCCGTCGGCGCCCATGCGGATGGTGGCCTCGGCGCCCCACGGGGGCGGCGTGGGGCCCCGCCGGTGGATCGCGAACGCCCAGGTGCCGGCCTCGTACGCCCGTCGCGACCCCGACCATCACCTGGGCAAGTTGGGCGTCTCGCTCGGGCTTCCGGGGCGCGGGGTGGGGATGCTGACCGCCGCCGACGTCCGCCGGGTGACCACGGCCACCGACGGGGGGGTGGAGGTGGCCGTCACCGTGGGCCTGGGCCATCCCACCTGGGCGGCCGCGCCCGACGATCGCTCCTCGGTCGGCCAGGTCGGCACCATCAACCTGGTCGTGGTCCTGCCCGAACGGCTGTCCGACGCCGCCCTGGTCAACGCCGTGGCCACGGCCACCGAGGCCAAGGCTCAGGCGCTGTGGGACAGCCGGATCGCGGCCACCGGCACCGCGACCGACGCGGTGTGCATCGCCTGCCCGGACGATGGTCGCCCCCACGCCTTCGGCGGCCCGCGATCGGTGTGGGGCGCACGGCTGGCCCGAGCGGTGCACGCCGCCCTGTGCGCCGGGGCGCGTCAACTGTCGTGATCACGCTCGTGTTGGGCGGCGCCCGCTCCGGCAAGTCGGCGGTGGCCGAGGGGCTCGCCGGCGGCTCGGCAGAGGTGACGTACGTGGCCACCGCGGTCGCCCACGACCCGGACATGGCGGAGCGGATCGACGCCCACCGCCGCCGCCGCCCGGCGCGGTGGCGGACGGTCGAGGCCGGCACCGACGTGGTCGGTGCCGTGCGCCGGTCGACCGGGACGGTGCTGGTCGACAGCCTGACGACGTGGGTGGCCGAGGCGGACGGGTTCTCGGTCGACGTTGCCGGACTGTGCCGGGCGCTCGACGAGCGCGACGGTGATGCGGTGGTGGTGTCCGACGAGGTGGGACTCGGGGTCCACCCGTCGACCGAAGCCGGCCGCCGTTTCCGGGACGCCCTGGGGCTGGTGAACCAGGTCGTTGCCGCCGCGGCCGACGACGTGCTGCTGGTGGTGGCCGGCCGCGTCCTTCCGCTGGCCGCCCGCTGATGCGCCGGGCCGTCGCCTTCCTTACCCCCTTCGGCGGCGCCGCGGCGCCGTCCCCGGCCGCGCTGGTCTGGTTCCCCGTGGTCGGCGCCGGGCTCGGCCTGGTCCTGGGCGGGCTCTGGGAGGTCGGGTGGAGGGTGTGGCCGCCGATGGTGGTCGCCGCGGTGGTGGTGGCCGCCGACCTGGCCCTCACGGGGATGCTCCATCTCGACGGCCTGGCCGACGCAGCCGACGGCCTCTTGGCGCCGATGGACCGGGCCCGGCGGCTGGAGGTGATGGCGGACCCGTCCACCGGTGCCTTCGGGGTGGGTACCGTGGCCGCCGTCGTGCTGCTGCGCTGGGCGGCGCTGGCGGCGATGGCACCGTCTGTGCTGCTCCTGGCCGCGCTGTGGTGCGCGTCGCGAACCGTCATGGCCACCACCGTGCGCCTGGTGCCCTACGCACGCCCGAGCGGCGGGCTGGCCACGGCCTTCCTCGGCGGCAGTTGGTCGCTGCCGGCCGCGGTGGGCGCCCTGGTGGCGGCCATGGCGATGGCCGCCGCGGGGGCCGGGGTCGCGGGGGTGGCCGCCGTCGCCGGTGGGGTCGTTGCCGCCGCGGGTGTCGTCGGGCTGGCCCGCCGACGGCTGGGCGGGTTCACCGG
>JALYGL010000302.1 GCA_030777125.1 Actinomycetota bacterium | reverse complement strand
ATGTAGTGGTAGTCGTCCTAGGTACAGGAGGCGGCGTTCATGCCCAAGGCAGTCGGAATCGATCTCGGCACCACCAACTCGGTCGTCGCCGCCCTCGAGGCGGGCGAGCCGGCCGTCATCCCCAACGCCGAAGGGGCCCGCACCACTCCGTCGGTGGTCGGGTTCTCCAAGACCGGCGAGGTCCTGGTCGGCGAGGTGGCCAAGCGCCAGGCCATCACCAACCCCGACCGCACCATCCGCTCGGTGAAGCGCGAGATGGGCACCAACTGGTCGATCACCATCGACGGCAAGCGCTACACGCCCCAGGAGATCAGCGCCCGCATCCTCCAGAAGCTCAAGCGCGACGCCGAGGCCCAGCTGGGCGACACCGTCACCCAGGCCGTCATCACCGTGCCCGCCTACTTCGACGACGCCCAGCGCCAGGCCACCAAGGAGGCGGGCCAGATCGCCGGCCTCGAGGTCCTGCGCATCATCAACGAGCCCACCGCCGCGGCCCTGGCCTACGGTCTCGACAAGGAGGGCACCGAGCAGACCATCCTGGTGTTCGACCTGGGCGGCGGCACCTTCGACGTCTCCGTGCTGGAGCTGGGCGAGGGCGTGTTCGAGGTCAAGGCCACCCACGGCGACACCAACCTGGGCGGTGACGACTGGGACCAGCGCATCATCGACTGGCTGGTCAAGGAGTTCCGCAACACCGAGGGCGTCGACCTGGCCAAGGACAAGATGGCCCTCCAGCGCCTCAAGGAGGCGGCCGAGAAGGCCAAGATCGAGCTGTCGGCCGTGCAGGAGACCACCATCAACCTGCCGTTCATCACCGCCACCGACGCCGGTCCCAAGCACCTCGACATGAAGCTCACCCGGGCCATGTTCCAGGACCTGACCCAGGACCTGGTCAAGCGGTGCCGCGGCCCGTTCGAGCAGGCCATCTCCGACGCCAAGCTCACCAGGGACAAGCTCGACCACGTCATCCTGGTCGGTGGTTCCACCCGGATGCCGGCCATCGTCGACCTGGTGCGCGAGCTCACCGGCAAGGACCCCCACAAGGGCGTCAACCCCGACGAGGTGGTCGCCCTGGGCGCCGCCATCCAGGCCGGGGTGATCAAGGGCGACGTGAAGGACGTCCTGCTGCTCGACGTCACGCCCCTGTCGCTCGGCATCGAGACCATGGGCGGGGTCACCACCAAGCTCATCGAGCGCAACACCACCATCCCCACCAAGCGCAGCGAGGTGTTCACCACCGCCGCCGACATGCAGCCGTCGGTGGAGATCCACGTCCTGCAGGGCGAGCGGGAGATGGCGGCCTACAACAAGACCCTCGGCCGGTTCCACCTGGTCGACCTGCCGCCGGCGCCCCGGGGCGTGCCCCAGATCGAGGTCACCTTCGACATCGACGCCAACGGCATCGTCCACGTGTCGGCCAAGGACCGGGCCACCGGCAAGGAGCAGTCCATCACCATCACGGGCCAGTCGGCCCTGTCCCGGGACGAGATCGACCGGATGGTGCGTGACGCCGAGGCCCACGCCGAGGAGGACCGGCGCCGCCGGGAGGAGGCCGAGGTCCGCAACAACGCCGACTCCCTCGTGTACGCCACCGAGCGCACGCTCCGGGAGCACGGCGACAAGCTGACCGGTCCCGACCGCGACCAGCTGGAGAGCGGCGTCAAGGAGCTGAAGGACCTGCTCGGGAGCGGTGGCGGTGACCTCGACGCCATCCGGTCGGCCACCGACCGGCTGGCCGCGGCCAGCCAGAGCTTCGCCCAGCGGCTGTACGAGCAGGCCGCGGCCGACGGCCAGGACGGGGCCGCCGCAGGGTCGTCGGGTCCGGCGGCGCACGACGACGACGAGGTCGTCGACGCAGAGATCGTCGACGAGCAGGGTCGCACCGCCTGAGCGCCGTCCCCACTCGAGCCCGTACGCGCCGAGGGCCTCTCCCTAGGGAGAGGCCCTCGATCGCGTGTGGGCTGCCTATCGCCCGAAGAGAATGGCGAGAAGCAGCAGGATGGGGTTGAACGATGCCGCCGGCCCCGTGGCACCGGTCGACCCCGAGCGCCCCGAAAGGGCGACCGGGTTGGACACGGCCAAGGAGAAGGCGGGTCCGGTCCAGCCGAAGTTGGTGGCGCTGGACTGGGCCACGGCGTGCCCGGAGTTGCCGGTGATGGCAACCGGGTTGGCGCTCACCGTTGCCGCGCCCCCGGCCCCACCGTTGGCGGAGCCGATGGCGATGCTGGCGCCGCCGATGGCGACACCAGGCCCGAACGGGAAGAACGGGAAGAACGGGCGGTTGACGACCGCGTCCCCTCCGGGACCGG
>JALYGL010000301.1 GCA_030777125.1 Actinomycetota bacterium | reverse complement strand
GACCCGGTTGCACAGCCCGTTCTCGGCCACCTCGATGGGGAGGCCGGGCTCGACGTTGGCGGCCAGGTAGGTGGCCAGCCCGGCCGGGTCGACCGCGTCCTCCCAGGGCCGACGGCGGAGCTCCGTGAGGTGGCGGGCGGCCACCGGGTCGTAGTAGTCGACCTGGACCAGGTCCAGGGAGCGGGGGAAGGGGCTGTCGTAGACGGCGGCGACGGCCCGGGGCAGCGCCTGCTCGAGTGGGACGACGCTGGCGGTGAGCCGGCGCAGGACCGCGTCGGGCGTCGACGGCGGCGGGAGGACGGCGTAGTAGGCGGCCCGCCGTCCGACCAGCCAGTCCCGCAGGTCGGCCCGGGCGACCCCACGGCTGCGGGCCACCAGCACGTCGATCAGCAGACGGTCGAGCTCGTACAGAGAGGAGGCGTGGTTGTTGGTGGAGACGGTGGCGTCGGGTTGGCGCCCGTGGATGGCGGCGTAGGTCCACACATGGGCGGTCAGCATGTGGTCGAGGGTCCGGACCAGGTCGCCGTTGGCCGCCCGTCGGCCCGGGGGAAAGGCGCCCAGGACGTAGGTCTGCACGGCGTAGCCGTTGATCTCGTTCACCGTCATCCAGCGCCGGCAGCCCGACCCCAGGCGCTCCACCACCCGCCCGGCCCACGCCAGCAGGCGCGAGGGGCTGTCCAGCCGGAGCCAGAAGTCGGTGCCCAGCCACTCCGGGTGGGTGTAGTGGTGCAGGGCCACCACCGGCTCCAGGCCCCGGTCGGCGCACGCGTCGAGGATGGCGGCGTACCGGTCGAGGGCGGCGTCGTCCACCTCGCCGTCGGCCGGTTCGCACCGGGCCCACTCGACCGACAGCCGGTAGGCGTTGCACCCGGCGGCGACGGCCCGGTCGAGGTGGTCCTCGTAGCGGTTCCAGAAGTCGACGGCGACACCGGACGGCTCCACCCGTCCGGCCCGCTCCCAGCCCACCCAGTTGTTGGCCGGTTGGCCCGGGCCGTTGAAGCCACCCTCGGTCTGGAACCCCGAGGTGGCCACGCCGAACCGGAAGTCGGCAGGGAGGGCGAAGGCCATGCCGACCCACGCTAGAGCCGGCCGTCCGACGGTCACGGCCGGCGGTAGGGTCCGTGCTCCATGAGCACGTTGGTCACGTTCCACGCCCATCCCGATGACGAGGCCATCGCCACCGGGGGAACGATGGCCAGGGCCGCCGCCGCCGGCCACCGGGTGGTGTTGGTCGTGGCCACTCGGGGCGAGCACGGCGAGGTGGTCGACGGCTACCTCGACCCGGGCGAGCAGCTCTGGGAACGGCGGGTGAAGGAGACGGCGGCAGCGGCGGCGATCCTGGGGGTGAGCCGGCTCGAGTTCCTGGGCTACGTCGACTCCGGGATGATGGGCACCCCTGAGAACGACGCCCCCGACTGCTTCTGGCAGGCCGACGTCGAAGAGGCGGCCACCCGCCTGGCCGCCATCCTCGCCGATGAAGGGGCCGACGTGGTCACCGCCTACGACGAGAACGGGGCGTACGGCCATCCCGACCACATCCAGGTCCACCGGGTGGGGGTCCGGGCGGCGGAGCTGGCCGGGACGCCGAAGGTGTACATGAACACGATCAACCGCGACCACCTGCGGCGGTCGATGGAAGCGGCGGCCGAGCTGGGGACCGAGATGCCCGCCGACTTCGACCCCTCGTTCATCGACACCCTCGGGGTCCCGGAGGACCGCATCACCACCGAGGTCGACGTGGTGCCGTTCCTGGACGTGAAGCGCCGAGCCATGGCCGCCCACGGGAGCCAGATCGCCGAGACCTCGTTCTTCCTGGCCATGCCTCCGGAGCAGTTCGAGATCGGCTTCGGGCACGAGTGGTACGTCCTCGTCGGGGCGCCGCCCGGGACGGCAGAGGACGACCTGTTCGCCGGGCTGGGGTGACCCTCCTCGCCATCACGTTGCGCGACGCCCACGTAGGGTGGTCGTGGGTGATGATCGTGGCCAACGGGGCGGCCGGCCTCTGGGCCCTGGCCGCAGCCCGCCTGCCGCAGCTGCGCACCCGAACGCTGTGGTGGTTCACCGCCGCCGCCGAGGTGGCCGTCCTGGTCCAGGTGTGCCTGGGGGTCGGCCTGGTCGCCGGCCAGGATCTGAAGGCGACCCAGTTCCACATGTTCTACGGGTTCGTGGCCCTCATCGCGGTGGCCGTCATCTACTCGTACCGCCAGCAGTTGCGCCACCGGCTCTACCTGCTCTACGGCTTCGGCGGCCTGCTCGTCATGGGCCTCGGCCTACGAGCCCTCCAGATAGAGGCCTAGTCATGCCGGCGGGCACCCGGGTCCTTCGGTCGGAGTCCCGAGCGAGCCGAAGCGGAGTGAAGGCGAGACCAGGGACTCGCCCGCCGGTGCCGGCGGGGACCCCGGCCCCGCCGGCGTCACATCGTGGGGTGCCCGGCGGCAGTCAGAGGTTCACGACCGGGCAGGTCAGGGTCCGGGTGATGCCGTCGATGAGCTGGATGCGGCCCACGACGAGCTTGCCCAGCGCGTCCTCGGTGTCCGCCTCCGCTCTGGCGATCACGTCGTAGGGCCCCATGACGCCCTCCGAGGCGACCACCCCGTCGAGACCGCCCACCTCGCCGGCGACCTGGGCGGCCTTCCCCACCTCGGTCTGAATGAGCACGTACGCGCGGACCGACATCGAGGTCTCCTCCTTGGCCGGGGGTAGGGCCCGAGACTAAACGAGCGCTAGTCGTCGGCGCGAGGGAAGCCGGGCGTGCCCATGTCGACCTCGGAGCCGAGTCGGATGCCCACCGCCCGACCGGCGGAGTCGACGTCGAACACGACCCGCTGGCCCTGGCGGAGCATGCGGAACACCGAGCCCTCGAGGGCGCCCGGAGCCAGTTCGTACTCCGACCGGTCGGTGTCGCGCACCAGCACACCCTCGCCCGTCCCCGGGTCGTATGACTTGATCACGCCCTGCACGGCCGGGAGTGTACCGATCGTCGCTGTCGACGCCGCCCTGCCGGTTAACCTCACAGACGACCGTGTCGGAGTTCGCCGTGATCGACCGCCTCCGCCGGCGCCTGGCCGGGCCCCCGGGCGAGACGTGGGTGGGCGACGACGTGGCCGTGGTGGCCGGGCCCACGGGCCGGCTGCTGCTGACGGCCGACGCGGTGGTGGCCGGCGTCCACGCCGACCTGTCGCTGGTCGGCCTCGACGACCTGGGATGGAAGGCGATGGTGGCCAACCTGAGCGACGTGGCCGCGGTCGGAGGCCGCCCCACTCACGCCCTGGTGACGGTGGCCGGTCCGCTGGCCGAGACCGACGTCGACCTTCTCTACGACGGCATCGTCGAGGCCTCCCGGCGCTACTCCTGTCCCGTGGTCGGAGGCGACCTCACGTCGGCGCCCACCCTGATGGTGGCCGTGGCCGTCGCCGGTGATGCCGGCTCTGTCCCGCCGCCTCCGGTCCTGCGATCCGGCGCCAGACCGGGCGACGGGCTGTTCGTCACCGGCCCGCTGGGATCGTCGGCCGCCGGCCTCCACCTGTTGCGGTCGGGTCGCGCCGCCGACTCGCCCGACCTGGTCCTCGCCCACCGCCGGCCCCGGGCCCGGGTCCCTGAGGGGGCCGCGGCCCGGGCC
>JALYGL010000300.1 GCA_030777125.1 Actinomycetota bacterium | reverse complement strand
AAGGTGGCCAAGGTGAACAGCGACAGCACGGGGGGGAGGGGCCCCGCCGGGGAGCAGGCCGACGGCACCGGACGGGGCGGGGGCCCCGTCTCGGGGAGGAGGCGGGGGAGGGGCCCCGCCGGGGAGCAGGCCGACGGCACCGGACGGGGCGGGGGCCCCGTCTCGGGGAGGAGGCGGGGGAGGGGCCCCGCCGGGGAGCAGGCATGGTAGCGCTGCTCGTGGCCGGGAGCGTGGGACTGTTGGTGGCGATCCTCGGCACCCCGATCCTCATCCGGTCGCTGCAGGCGCGGGGCATCGGCCAGCAGATCCGGGAGGACGGCCCGAAGGGGCATCTGACCAAAGCGGGTACGCCGACCATGGGAGGGCTGGCCATCATCGGGGCCGGTGCCATCGGCTACCTGGCCGCTCACATCAACACCGGCGCCGTCTTTACGGCCGCGGGGATCCTGGTGGTGTGCGTGGTGATCGCCGCTGGCATCGTCGGCCTGGCCGACGACTGGTTGAAGGTCTCGCGACAACGCAGCCTGGGGCTGAACAAGACGGCAAAGACCCTCAGCCTCCTGGCCGTGTGCCTCGTCTTCGCCGTCCTGGCCGTCTACAAGGCCAAGGTCCGTACCGACCTGTCGTTCGCCCGCACCGTGGCCATCGACCTCAGCGACCCGATCTACATCCTGTGGGCCGTCCTCATCATCCTGGGCACCTCCAACGCGGTGAACCTGGCCGACGGGCTCGACGGGTTGGCCGCCGGCTCGGCCATGTACGGCTTCTCCGCGTTCGTGTTCATCGGGTTCTGGCAGTTCCGCCACGACGCCTGCTACGACCTGGGCCCGGCGCTCGACCTGTCGCTACTGGCCGCGGCCATGACCGGCGCCTGCGCCGGGTTCCTCTGGTGGAACGCGGCCCCGGCCAAGATCTTCATGGGCGACACCGGCTCACTCGCCATCGGGGCGGGGCTGGGGGCGCTCGCCCTCACGACCAACACCCACCTGCTGCTGCCGGTGGTCGGCGGGCTGTTCGTCATGATCACCCTGTCGGTCGTGGTGCAGGTGGTGGCCTTCCAGGTCTGGGGCCGCCGGGTGTTCCGGATGGCCCCGATCCATCACCACTTCGAGCTGGTGGGATGGCCCGAGACCACGGTCATCGTCCGCTTCTGGATCCTGGCCGGCCTGATGACGGCCCTCGGCATCGGCCTGTTCTACGCCGATTTCCTGTCCGCCGGCGACTGCCGGCTGCTGGGTGACGGTGGCTGAGCGGGCGCTGGTGGTCGGCCTCGGCGCGAGCGGGGAGGCGGTGGCCCGCCACCTGCTGGCGCGGCAGGTCGCGGTCGTCGCCGTCGACGACACGCCCGGCGACCGCGGCTGGCGGAACGCCCGGTCCCTCGGCATCGACCTGGTCGAAGCCCCGTCGCCGGAGCGGTTGGACGAACTGCTGGGCGGCTCCGACCTGGTGGTGCCCAGCCCGGGCGTGCCGGCGTCGCATCCC
Organism: Actinomycetota bacterium; assembly: GCA_030777125.1. Taxonomy (GTDB): domain Bacteria; phylum Actinomycetota; class Acidimicrobiia; order Acidimicrobiales; family AC-14; genus JALYGL01. The sequence goes on along the minus strand of JALYGL010000300.1, from coordinate 4,425 downwards.
GTGTTCCGCCTGGCCGGGGCCCGGGGCGTCCCGGTCCGCGCCGAGGTGGAGCTGGCCTGGCGGGCCACCGACCGTCCGGTCGTGGCCGTCACCGGCACCAACGGCAAGACGACCGTGACGACCCTCGTCACCCGGATGCTCGACCAGTCCGGTGTGCCCGCGGTGGCGGGTGGCAACATCGGCCTGCCGTTGTGTGACGCGATCGAGGTCGACGCCGAGGTGATCGTGGCCGAGGTGTCCTCGTTCCAGCTCCAGTTCGTCGAGTGCTTCCGCCCGGCGGTGGCGGTGTGGCTCAACCTGGCTCAGGACCACCTCGACTGGCACCCCGACGTGCGGTCCTACATCGCGGCCAAGGCCCGCATCTGGGAGCGGCAGCGGCCGTCGGACGTGGCGGTCGTCAACGCCGACGACCCGGTGGTGATGGGCGCGGCCGAGTCGGCCCCGTCGGCGGTGGTCACCTTCGGCGCGGCGACGGGCGACTACTGCGTCGCGGACGGCGTCCTGCGGGCGCCGGCGGGCGACATCCTCCCCGTCGCCGCCTTGCGCCGGGCCCTCCCCCATGACGTGGCCAACGCGCTGGCCGCATCGGCCGCCGCCCTGGCCGCGGGGGCCACTCTCGAGGGCGTGCGGTCGGCTCTGGCCGGGTTCGACGGCCTCCCCCACCGGCTCACGCTGGTGGCCGAGTCCGGCGGCGTCGGCTGGTACGACGACTCGAAGGCGACGAACCCCCACGCCGCAGTGGCCGCGGTGCGCGGCTTCCCGTCGGTGGTGCTGGTGGCCGGCGGCCGGAACAAGGGCCTCGACCTGCGCCCGCTGGTCGGCGCCGCCGACCGCGTCCGGGCCGTCGTGGCCATCGGGGAGGCCGCGGCCGAGATCGGTGGCGCGTTCGCCGGGGTCCGACCGGTGCGGGTGGCCGAGTCCATGGACGTCGCCGTGCGGCTGGCCGCGGCCGAAGCCGTCGCGGGCGACGCGGTCCTCCTCTCGCCCGGGTGTGCGTCCTACGACTGGTACGAGTCCTACGCGGCCAGGGGCGACGACTTCGCCCGCGCCGTCCGAGATCTCCTGGAGGGGACGCATGGCGCTGCGAACTGAGCCGAGGCCCACCACCAGCGCCACCGCGACCCGCGACTCGGGCTGGATCGTGTTGGCGGCGGTGGTGGGCGTGCTGTCGATGATCGGCCTGATGATGGTGCTGTCGGCGTCGTCGGTGGAGGCCTTCCGCCGCCACGGCGGGGCGTGGGTGTTCTTCCTCCGCCAGCTGATGTGGCTCGGCCTCGGCACGCTGGCCCTGCTGGTGACGGCCTCGGTCGATTACCGGCGCTGGCGCCGGGTGGTCGTGCCCCTGACGGTGACCTCGTTCGTCCTCCTGGTAGCCGTCGTCATCCCGGGCGTCGGGGTGACGGTGAGCGGCTCCACCCGCTGGCTGGCGTTCGGCCCGGTGCGGGTGCAGCCGTCGGAGCTGGCCAAGCTGGCCGTCCTGCTGTTCTCCGCCGACCTGCTGGCCCGGCGGGCCGACACCGGCTGGGTCCACGACGCCCGCACCACCCTGCGCCCCGTCCTGCTCACGGCCGGCATCCTGGCCGGACTGGTCCTGTGCCAGCCCGACATGGGCACGGCCATGGTCATCGTGCTCATCGTGGCCGTGACCCTGTTCGTCGGTGGGGTCCCGCTGGGCCAGATGTCGGCGCTCACCGTGGTCATGAGCCTCTCGGCATTGGTCCTGGGGATGGGGGCGGGGTACCGGCGGGCCCGGATGCTGTCGTTCCTGCGGCCGTTCGAGGACTTCTCCAACGCCGGCTACCAGCTCTCGCAGTCGCTGGTGGCCTTCGGTACGGGATCCGTGGCCGGGGTCGGCCTCGGGGCCAGCCGGGCCAAGTGGGGGTTCCTGCCGAACGCCCACACCGACTTCATCTTCGCCATCATCGGCGAGGAGCTGGGCCTGCTCGGCTCGCTGTTCGTGCTCGCCCTGTTCGCCGCGTTCGCGGTGGTTGGTATCCGCACCGCCCTGCGCGCCCCGGACCGGTTCGGGACGCTGGTGGCCGCCGGCGTGACCGCGTGGGTCGGCGGCCAGGCGGTCGTGAACATGGGCGCGGTCACCGGCATGCTGCCCGTCACCGGCGTCCCGCTGCCGTTCGTGTCCTTCGGCGGCTCGGCCCTCGTGGTCACCATGGCCGCCGTCGGCATCCTGGTCAACATCGCCCGCCAGCCGGCCCGCACCCGGCGGACCGGGCCCGGGGGCCAGAACGCGATGGCGACCCGCTGATCGCCACCTGGGCCATCGTCGCCGGTGGCGGGACGGCCGGCCACGTCCAACCGGGCATCGAGATCGCCCGGGCCCTCGTCGCCCGAGGCCATTCGGCCGACTCCATCCACTTCGTCGGCAGCAGCCGGGGGATCGAGGCCCGGTTGGTCCCGGCGGCCGGCTTCGGCCTCACCCTCCTGCCCGGCCGGGGCATCGTCCGCCGGCTGTCGGCCGACAACGTGGCCGCGGCCGCCGGCCTGTGTCGGGCCGCGGCCCAGGCGCTGGCTCTCGTCCGCCGTCGCCGGCCGTCGGTGGTGGTCGCCCTCGGCGGCTACGCCAGCGTGCCCTGCGCCGTGGCCGCCGTCGCCCTGCGGGTCCCGCTCGTCGTGGTCGAGCAGAACGCCGTCCCGGGCGCCGCCAACCGGCTGGTGGCCCGCTTCGCCCGGGCCAGCGCCGTGTCGTTCCCCGGCACGGCCCTGCCTCGTGCCGAGGTCACCGGGAACCCGGTGCGGCCGGAGATCCTCGCCGTCGACCGCCGGAACGGCCGGGCCGCGGCCCGTCAGGCCCTGGGGCTACCCGCCGACCGGCGGGTGCTGGGAGTCTTCGGCGGCTCGCTGGGCGCCCGTCGCATCAACCTGGCCGTGGTCGACGCCCTGCGGACCTGGGCCTGGCGGTCCGACCTGGCCGTCCGCCACGTCGTAGGCGAGCGGGACTGGGACCTGGTGTCCGACGCCCTGCCGCCCCTGCCGGCCGGCGGGGTCGTCTACCAGCAGGTCCGCTACGAGGAGCGTATGGACCTGTTGATGACCGCCGTCGACCTCCTGGTCGGCCGGGCCGGCGGGACCACCGTCGCCGAGCTGGCCGCAGTGGGCCTGCCCGCCATCCTCGTCCCACTCCCCATCGCGCCGGGCGACCACCAGACGGCCAACGGCCGGGCCCTCGAGCGAGCCGGAGCGGCGGTGGTCGTGCCCGACGCGGACCTGGACGGGGCCCGGCTGGTGGGCGACGTCGACCGGCTGCTCGGCGATCCGTCGGCCCTGGAGGCCATGGCCGCGGCCGCCGCCGGCTGCGCCCGGCGCGACGCCGCCGACCGGGTGGCCGCGCTCGTGGAACGCCACGCCCGCCGATGAGCGACGTGTTGGATCTGAGTCGTCCCCGGCGGCTGCACATCGTGGGCGTGGCCGGGGCCGGCCTCGGTCCCATGGCCGAGGTGCTGGCGGCCATGGGCCACCGGGTCTCGGGCACCGACCTGGCTCCGTCGCCGACACTCGACCGGCTGGCCGGCCTGGGCGTCGACGTGGCCGTGGGCCACCACCCGGACCGGGCGGAGGGCGTGGATGCGGTGGCCGTGTCGACCGCGGTGCCGCCGACCGACCCGGAGGTGGTGGCGGCCCGCCTGCAGGGGATCCCGGTGCTGCGCCGGGCCGAACTGCTGGCGGCCATGTGCCGGCAGCGGCGTACGGTTGCGGTCAGCGGCACCCACGGCAAGACGACCACGTCCACCATGCTGAGCGCGGCCCTGTCGGGGGCCGGGCTGCGGCCGTCGTTCATCATCGGCGGCCAGGTGCTCGACCCGGGCCCGAGCGGCCCCCTGAGCGGGAAGCAGGGCCCGAGCGGCCCCCTGAGCGGGAAGCAGGGGTCGGGCGCCCGGTGGGACGACGGCGAGTGGTTGGTCGTCGAGGCCGACGAGAGCGACGGCACGTTCCTGGAGCTGCCGGCCGAGGCGGTTGTGGTGACCAGCGTGGAGCCCGACCACCTCGAGCACTACGGCACCTTCGACGACCTCATCGGCGCCTTCGATCGCTTCCTGTCCTCCGCCCCGGGCGCCCGCGTGGTCTGTGCCGACGACGCCGTCACCGCCGCCCTCGGAGACGCTCACGGGGCGGTGACGTACGGCACATCGGAGGGGGCGGAGTACCGCCTGGTCGACCTCGAGCGGAGCCGGGCCGGGGTTGGGTTCGGTTTGGCCCACAGGGGCGTGCTGCTGGGACGCGTCTCGGCGCCGATGCCGGGGGCCCACAACGCCCGCAACGCCGCCGGTGCGGTGGTGACCGCCGTGGCCCTGGGGGCGCCGTTCGCCGCCGCCGCCGCCGCAGTGGGCCGCTCGGCCGGCGTGGCCCGGCGCTTCCAGTGGCGGGGGGAGCGCGACGGCGTCACGTTCGTGGACGACTACGCCCACCTGC
>JALYGL010000299.1 GCA_030777125.1 Actinomycetota bacterium | reverse complement strand
GGCGGCCCGCACGGCCCGGTCCCCGTCACCGCCCCGCCGCGGCGTCACCGCTCCGCGCACCGCGCCCCGTCCCGGCGTCAGCCGAACCGTCCGGTGACGTAACTCTCCGTCCTCGGGTCGCCGGGGCTGGTGAACATCCGTTGGGTGTCGTCGTACTCCACCAGTATCCCCGTCCGCGTGTCGGACTCGGGGTTGACCTCGGCGGTGAAGAAGGCGGTCTTGTCGCTGACCCGGGCCGCCTGCTGCATGTTGTGGGTGACGATGACGATGGTGTACTCGTCCTTGAGCTCCTGCATCAGGTCCTCGATGCGAGTGGTGGCGATGGGGTCGAGGGCCGAGCAGGGCTCGTCCATGAGGATGACCTCGGGCTGGGTGGCGATGGCCCGGGCGATGCACAGCCGCTGCTGCTGGCCGCCGGAGAGCTCAGTGGCGGACGACTTCAGCCGGCCCTTGACCTCGTCCCACAAGGCGGCTCGCCGCAACGCCTGCTCGACGATGTCGCCCACGTCGCCCTTCATGCCCGCGACGCGGGGCCCGAAGGCCACGTTGTCGAAGATGGACTTGGGGAACGGGTTGGGCTTCTGGAAGACCATGCCGATGCGCCGGCGGACCTCCACCGCGTCGACCGCCGGGTCGTACAGGTCGAGGCCGTGGTAGCGGATCGTGCCCTCGATGCGGGCGGTGGGCACGAGGTCGTTCATGCGGTTCAGGCATCGGAGCACGGTGGTCTTGCCACAGCCGGAGGGGCCGATGAAGGCGGTGATCCGATTGGACCGGACCTGGAGGTTGACGTCGCGGACGGCCCGGTGGCTGCCGTAGTAGACGTCGAGGTCGCCGATGTCGAAGACGGGGACCTCGGCGGCGACGTCAGGATCCTCGTCGACCGTCCCTACGGCCTCAGCCCCGGCGGGCACGTCGACCTCGCCGTGGGTCCAGACCCGGGGGATGATGGCGGGCCGGGTGTCCGGGGTCGCATCGGTGGACATTCGAGCTCCCAGTTTGGCGTCTGACAGGCGCACGGTGGGACGGCGGCATCGCCACACGAACATAGCGGTGCCGATCGGTCAAGGGCCGGTCCCCGATCGTACGGCGACAGGGTGTCCGTCCCCGGTACGACACGTGAACGACGGGTGAACGACCGATCAACTCTCGCTCCCCGCGTCCGGCGAACCGCTGGCCCGGTACTGTTCGAAGGGTGTCGCAATCAGCCACTTCGCCGCCAGCCGATGCCGTCGGAGTCGACGGGTCGGACGGGGGAGCCCCTGCCTACCTGAACCGGGAGCTGTCGTGGCTGGACTTCAACGAGCGGGTGCTGGCCATGGCCGAGAACCCGGACGTCCCGGTCCTGGAACGGGCCAAGTTCCTCGCCATCTTCAGCTCCAACCTGGACGAGTTCTTCCAGGTCCGGGTGGCCGGACTGCGGGGGCAGGTGGAGGCCGGGATGGGCGGGCGGTCGCCCGACGGGCTGAGCCCGTCCGACCAGCTGAGGGCCATCCGGGCGCGGGTGGAGGAGCTGGTGGTCCGCCAGGGACGCATCTTCGCCGAGGGCGTCGTCCCCGCGCTGGGTGAGGCGCGGATCGTGCTGTCGGACTGGGACTCCCTCGACGACGACGACCGCAAGTACATGGTGGAGGAGTTCGAGGAGCGGATCTTCCCGGTCCTCACCCCTCTGGCCGTCGACCCGGGCCATCCGTTCCCCCACATCTCCAGCCTCTCCCTCAACCTGGCCGTCGTCGTCCGGAACCCCCACACGGGCGACCGCCGCTTCGCCCGGGTCAAGGTGCCGCCGCTGCTCCCCCGGTTCGTGGTGATGCCCGACGGCGAGCGGTTCGTGCCCCTGGAGGACGTCATCGCCGCCCACCTCGACGTGCTGTTCCCGGGAATGGAGATCGAGTCGCACTGCGCCTTCCGCGTCACCCGCAACGCCGACCTGGCGTTGGAGGAGGGCGACGCCGACGACCTGCTGGAAGCCATCGACCTCGAGCTCCGACGCCGGCGCTTCGGCCGGGCCGTGCGGCTGGAGGTGAGCCCGACCGTCCCCCCCGAGGTCCGCGACCTCCTGCTGGAGGAACTCGACATCGGCTCCGGCGACGTGTATGAGATCCGGGAACCGCTCGACCTGAGCGGCCTGTGGGCGGTCCACGCCATCGACCGCCCGGAGCTCAAGGACCAGCCGTGGGTTCCCGTCACCCCGCCCGCGCTGGCCGGCACGGACGAGACCCCGCCGGACGTGTTCGCCGTCCTGCGGGAGAACGACGTCCTGGTCCACCACCCCTACGAGTCGTTCTCGGCGTCGGTCGAGGTGTTCATCCAGCAGGCCGCGATCGACCCCCGGGTGCTGGCCATCAAGCAGACCCTCTACCGGACGTCCGGCGACAGCCCCATCGTCAAGGCCCTCATCGAGGCCGCCGAGCGGGGGAAGCAGGTGGTGGTCCTCGTCGAGCTGAAGGCCCGCTTCGACGAACAGGCCAACATCGCCTGGGCCCGGGCGCTGGAGCAGGCCGGCGTACACGTGCTCTACGGCCTGGTGGGCCTCAAGACACACACCAAGACGGCCCTGGTCGTGCGGGAGGAGGACGAGGGCCTCCGCCGCTACTGCCACGTGGGCACCGGCAACTACAACCCCAAGACGGCCCGCCTCTACGAGGACATCGGCCTTCTCACGTCCGACGACGACCTCGGCGCCGATCTGACCCATCTGTTCAACTACCTCACCGGCTACGGCGACCACGTCGATTACCGCAAGCTGCTGGTGGCCAACGCCAGCCTCCGGACCCGCCTCAACGAGCTCATCCAGGGTGAGGCGGAGGACCCGGAGGGAGCCGGGCGGATCGTCATGAAGATGAACAGCCTGGTCGACCAGCAGCTCATCGAGGCCCTGTACCGGGCGTCGTCGGCGGGGGTGCGCATCGACCTGATCGTGCGGGGCATCTGCTGCCTCCGGCCCGGCGTCCCCGGCCTGTCGGAAAACGTCCGGGTGCGGTCCATCGTCGGCCGCTACCTCGAGCACTCCCGGATCTTCACCTTCGGTGAGCGCAACGAGCGTCACTACTACATCGGCTCGGCCGACCTCATGCCCCGTAACCTCGACCGCCGGGTGGAGGCCGTCACCCCCGTGCGCGACCCGGCGCTGAAGGCCCGCCTCCAGGAGATCCTCGACGTGAATCTGGCCGACGACCGGCTGGCGTGGCAGCTCGGCCCCGACGGCAGCTGGAGCAAGCTGCCCCGGGGCGACGGCGTCTCGACCCACGACCGCCTGCAGGAGCTGGCCCTGGCCAGGGCCGCCCGGGGCATCGACGCCGGCATCCGCGACACCGCCGGCCGCCTGGGGTGACGGCGACCCGGGAGCGGGAGGCCAAGCTCACCGCCTGGCTCGGGTTCTCCCTCCCCGACCTGTCGTCCGTCGTCGAAGGGGTCTCTGTCCGCCCGGTCACGGCCCGCAACCTCGACGCCGTGTACTACGACACGGGCGATCTCCGTCTGGCCCGCTGGGGCATCACCGTCCGCCACCGGGCGGGCGACGGCGACGGATGGACGGTGAAGCTGCCCGACGGCGACGACGGCCCCGGCCTCGTCCGCCGGGAGCTGACGTTCGCCGGGCCGCCCACCGCCATCCCCCCGGAGGCGTCGGCGCTCGTCCGGGCCTACACCCGCTCCGAGCCCCTCGTCCCGATCGCCCGCCTCCGCACCCGGCGCCAGGGTGTCGAGCTGCTCGACGCCGAAGGGCTGCCGGTCGCCGAGGTGGTCGACGACGAGGTGTCGGTCTACGACGGACGCCGTCTGGCCAGCCGGTTCCGTGAGCTGGAGGTGGAGCTCGACGGCCAGGCACCGGCCGAGCTGCTGCCACCGCTGGTCGCCGCCCTGCGGGAGGCCGGGGCGGGGACCACCGAGCAGGTCCCCAAGCTGGTGCGGGCCCTGGGCGCCCGGGCGTCGGACCCGCCGGAGCTGGTGGCGCTCGAGCTCTCCGGTGAGTCCACGGTGGCCGACGTCGTCCGCAGTGCCCTCACCGCGTCGACCGTCCGGATCCTCCGGCACGATCCCGGGATCCGCATCGGTGACGACCCCGAGGACGTCCACCAGGCCCGGGTAGGGGCCCGCCGCATGCGGTCGGACCTCCAGACGTTCGCCTCGGTGCTGGAACCGGAGTGGGTGGGCCACGTCCGCACCGAGCTCCGGTGGCTGGGCGAGATCCTCGGCGGCGTGCGCGACGCCGACGTGCTCCTCGAGCGACTGCGGCGCCAGGCCAGGTCGCTCTCCGAGCACGACGCCCCGGGAGTGGCGGCGCTGGTCAGGCTTCTCGCCCAGCAGCGGGAGGTGGCACGGCAATGCCTGCTCGACGCCCTGGCGGGAGATCGGTACGTGACCGTGCTCGACGTCCTGGTGGCGGGCGCCAAATCCCCCCCGACCCTGGCGGACGGGGATGCTCCCGCGGTCGAAGTCCTCCCCGCACTGGCAGCCCGGCCGTGGAAGAAGCTGAAGCGGTCGGTGCAGGCGCTCGACGACGACCCTCCCGACGACGACCTGCACGCGGTGCGCATCCGGGCCAAGCGCTCCCGGTATGCGGCGGAGGCGGTGGCGCCGGTGATCGGCAAGCCGGCCCGGAGGTTCGCCGACGCGGTAGCCGAGCTCCAGACCGTGCTCGGCGACCACCAGGACGCGGTGGTCGCCGAGTCGTGGCTCAGGGAGGCGGCCACGACGAGCGACATCCCGAAGCTGGTGACGGGGGAGCTGATCGCCCTCCAGCGGGTGGAGGCGGCCGCCTGCCGGCAGGCATGGCGCGAGGCGTGGAAGCGGGCGGGCAAGAAGCGCCTGCGCCGGTGGATGCCCTGAGCGTCGTCGAGGCCGCCGGCGGGGTGGTGTGGCGACGCTCGCCCGGCGGTGTCGAGGTCGTGCTCGTCCACCGGCCGCGCTACGACGACTGGACGCTCCCGAAGGGCAAGCTCCACGCCGGCGAGGACCACCGGGCCGCCGCGGTCCGGGAGGTCGAGGAGGAGACCGGGCTCACCGTCACGATGGGGCCCGAGTTGGTGTCCTCCCACTACCTCGACGCGAAGGGTCGCCCGAAGGTCGTCCGCTGGTGGGCCATGACGCCGGGCGGCGGCGAGTTCGTGCCCGGCGACGAGGTCGACGACTCCCGCTGGCTCCCCGTGTCAGAGGCCGGCCAGGTGCTGACGTACGAGCGCGACCTCGACGTGCTGCGGTCGTTCACCCGCCTCCCCGAGACGGCGGCCGTCCTCCTCGTGCGCCACGCCCATGCCGGTGACCGCGGGCGGTGGGACGATGACGATCGCCTGCGCCCGCTCTCGGACCAGGGGTGGCGCCAGGCCCGGGGCCTGGTCGGCCGGCTCGGGGCCTACGGCGCCGAGCGGGTGATCTCCAGCCCCTACGTCCGCTGTATCCAGACCTTGGAGCCCCTGGCCCGGGTCCGAGGCATCGACATCGAGACCTCGCCGGCACTGGCCGAGGGGGCCGGCCGGGACGAGATCTGCGCCCTTCTGGCCCGGGTGACGGGCACGGCGTCCGTCCTGTGCACCCACGGCGACGTGGCCGGTGAGGTGCTCGACGCAGTGGGCCGCCCTGGCGCCCGCTGCGCCAAGGGGTCGACGTGGGTGCTGGAGGCAGGGAACGGCCGGCTGGTGGCCGCCCGGTACCTCGAACCGCCCGCGTAGCGCCTGGCCGGACGGCGCCCGAGGTGTCCAGGAGTGGTGGCGCGGGCACCGTAGGATCACGACGATGCGCATCGCCGCTTTCGACCTCGGTTCCAACTCCTTCCACCTGCTGGTCGTCGACGCCCAGCCCGACGGCTCCTTCGTCGCCCTGGGCCGCGAGAAGGAGATGCTGCGCCTGGGTGACGTGGTCACCCGCGAGGGCCGGGTGCCGCCCGCAGCGGCGGCCCGGGCCATCGACACGGTCCGCCGGTTCAAGGCCATCGCCGACAGCGCGGGCGCCGAGGAGATCGCCGCCTGCGCCACCGCCGCCATCCGGGAGGCCGAGAACGGCGGAGAGCTGGTCGACCGCATCTACGCCGAGACGGGCGTCCGGGTCCGGCTGCTGAGCGGGCGGGAGGAGGCCCGGCTGGTGTTCCAGGCGGTGCGGGCCAGCGTGGTGATCGATCCCGGCCCGGCGCTGTGCCTCGACCTGGGCGGCGGCAGCCTGGAGGTCACCGTCGGAGGCCAGACGGGCATGCTGCGGGCAGCCAGCGTCGAGCTGGGCGTGGCCCGGCTCACGGCAGAGCTGGTTCGCCACGATCCGCCGTCGACCAACGACATCCGGCGTCTGCGGGAGCGGGTCACCGCGGTGCTGGCGCCGGTGGCCGACGAGATGGCCACCCTCCACCCGGCCATGGCCGTCGGCACCAGCGGGACCATCTGCGACCTGGCCCGGATGGCGGCGTCCCACCGCACCGGCGCGGTCCCGGCATCGCTCAACCAGCTCACCGTCCGACGCGAGGACCTGCTCGGCGTGCAGGACGCCATCCTGTCCACACCGGCGTCGCGGCGCACCCGCATGCCCGGCCTCGACCCCCGCCGGGCCGACCAGATCCCGGCCGGTTCCATGGTGCTCACCACCGCCATGGAGCTCTTCGGGTTCAACGAGCTCACCGTCAGCGAGTGGGCCCTGCGGGAAGGCATCATCCTCGACCTGATCAGCCGCTGGGACCCGGCGGAGTGGAGCGGCGACACCCACGACATCCGGCGTCGAGCCGTGCTGCACCTGGCCCGCCGCTGCAACTGGGACGAGGCCCACGCCCGTCAGGTGGCCCGGCTCTCGACCCGCCTGTTCGACCTGACCGCGCCGTTGCACGGCTTGGGCGACGATGACCGGGAGCTCCTCGACTACGCCGCCCTTCTCCACGACATCGGCCACCACGTGAGCATCGAGTCGCACCACAAGCACACCTGCTACTTGATCCAGAACGGGCGCCTGCGCGGGTTCGACCACGAGGAGGTCGACGCCCTCGCCGCCGTGGCCCGCTACCACCGGCGGGCCGACCCCAAGCCGTCCCACGAGCCGTTCGCCTCGCTCGACGCCGACCGCCAGCGGCGGGTGACCGCGCTGGCCTCCCTGCTGCGCATCGCCGACGGGCTCGACTTCGGGCACAGCGGCTCGGTCGACGACCTCGACGTCAGTGTGGGCAAGGCGGCGGTGAAGATCCGGGCCTCGGGCATCGACGACCTGGAGCTAGAGCTGTGGGGCGCGCGGCGAAAGCGCCAGTTGTTCGAGAAGGTGTTCGAGCGGCGGCTGGAGATCGTCGAGGAGCGCGCCTCCCGCCGGGCGGGCTGAGCACCCCGGGGGCGGCCCGCCCCCGCCGCTCTCAGGATTCACGGCGCTCTCCGTCTACGGTTTTCCGGATTTCCCCAGGTTGTTCCTCTTCCAATGCACACCACCCGGGCGGCATACTGGGCCTTGCCCGCCACGGAACGGTGACGACCGAAAGGAACCGAGGCTCACGCCGAGGTTCGTTCCGGTCAACGCCGGGAAGTGTCGGGACACGACTTCGGTCCCGAGGAGCACGAGGGTTTCGGCCCGACGGCTACTCGGGGCCGAGTCGCGTCAGGGCCACCGCGTGCGGGCACCGAGCCATGGACGGTCACACCACGGGCTGGTCGTCCTCCTCGTCCTCGGAGTCGGCCGACGACCACTTCAGCTGGAACTCGACCTCCTCCTCGCCGTCGCCGCGCTCGTGCTCGACGCTGAACTCCGCGCGTGCGGGCACGGTGAAACGCTCGCCGCCGATCTGGATGCGAAACGGCTTGTCGCTCTCCAGCGCATCGGCGAGTCGGCGCAGCTTGGCGACGACGTCAGCAGTCGAGTACACGCGCTCGACGTCGCGGTCTTCCTTGGCCATTGCGGTCCCCTTTTTTAGTTCGGTTCAGCGCACACCGTAGTGCGCCTCACGACGCGCTCAACCACCGCG
>JALYGL010000298.1 GCA_030777125.1 Actinomycetota bacterium | reverse complement strand
GGCGTGTCCTGGGACGACACCCGCGCCGCGCCGGCCCGGCCGGCGGCCCCCCTGGTCGCCGGGCTCCTGCTTCCGGCCGGACCGCGACCTGACCCCGCCTCCGGGGAGGTCGACGGACGGGACGGTCGGCGTGGGGCAGCGGCGACGCCTGGCGCGCTCGCCTTGACCGGCGCGGCCCGGACCGCCTTGCCCGGGCCCTTGGCCGGGACCGCCTTGGCGGGGGAGGACTTGGCCCCGCCCTTGGCCGGGACCGCCGTGGCCCGGACCGCCTTGGCGGGGGACGCCTTGACCGCCGACCTCCCTGACGGACGGGCCGTGGCCGCACGACGGGTGGTGGGCACGGTGCCGACGGTCGGGCGGCGCGTGGCTGCTGGTGCCTTGGTGGCCGCCGACCGCTTGGTGGTCGGGGCCTTCGCCACCGGTCGAGGCGTGGTCGCCTTCGTCACCGACCGCGCCGTGGCCCGGGCCGGTCGAGCCGAACCCTTCGCCGGCGTGCGAACCGGCGCCCGACGCGACGGGGAGCGGGAGGCCTTCACTGCTGCGGGTCGGGCCGGCGATCTGGCCGACGAGGACCGCGGCGCTCTGGCGATCGTCGACCTCGTCGACGTCGGTGGCGCCGGTGGGGTGGTCCCGGTGGCCGGACCGCTCGGGCGCGACGACTGCGATGAGCGGGACGCCGCGGCCGGCGCGGGCGCCGCCTCCCGACCGCGCAGGGCGCGGGCTCGAGGGTGGGCCGGTGACACCGGTGGCACCGGCTCCTGCTCCGCATCGGCCTCCGGCGGCTCCGGCTGGACCAGGCGACGGCGGCCCTCCTCGACGAAGCCCAGGTCGGACGCCAGGCGGTTGCGGGCGAACAGCCGGGCCGCGGGCACGTCGATCTCCCACTGGGCGTCCTGCTCCCGGCCCCGCGAGCGGTACCGGAAGCGCACCATCCAGACCGAGTCGTGCAGCTGGTAGGCGCTCCATGCCGCGTCGAAGACGTCCTCCGGCAGGGTCACCCCCCGTTCGGCCAGGTTCCGTGCCACCGACGGTCCGAGCGGATGAGCGGAATCGCCCCGACGGGGCTTGGCGTACACGACGGTCCGGGCCAAGTCGACGATCTGGGCCTGCTCGGCCAGTATCGGGACGGCGAAGCGGGCCACCCACTCCGCGTCGACGCCCGCCTCGGCCGCCACCTCGTCGATGCTGCGACCGGCCCGCAATCGGGCCTGCATCTCCCGAGGGGTGAGGGCGCTGTCCGCCCGGCTGCGCGCCGGCGGGTCCGGTGCAGGCGTGGCCGCCGAGGCTTCCCCGTTCCGGCGGCGCTGCGCGTCGGCGATGACGTCGAGCAGGGTGGCGTCGAGCGGGACGACGAAGCCGCCGGATTTCGAGTCCTTCCGCGCCGCGAGGATGAGGCCGTCCAGGTCAGTCGTCAACCCGACAAGGTGGAGCTTTCGCATCCGCGCTCCCCCGGCTCGCTACGGCCTTCGTCTGGCCCGCCTCTCGGGCTCCTGGCCCGAACGTAGCACTCACGTTCAGGTCCGCCACGGACCCTGCGTCAGCTCGACCGCTGCATCCGCAGGCGCGGGACGAGCCCGGCATCGCCGAGAACACGCACGGCCCGCATCTCGGCCACGTCGAGCACCACCGCGTCGCCCGGTTGGCGCCCGCAGATGAAGGTGACCACGCATTCCTCGCACGCCGAGGTGTGCTGCATCACGCAGTCGTCACAGCTGATCTCCATGGGTCGCACGGTATCGACGGGGTGTGACAGGTACGACGTCAGCGCCGAAGGGCGGCGAGCAGCTGGGCGGACGAGACCACGTTGGCGCCCGACTCCCGGGCGCCGTCCTGCACCCGGCGGTCGCTGGACGCCACCACCACCGACCGCCACGGAGGGAGCTCGGCCACCCGACGGAGGACCACGTCGTCGGCCTCGACGCCGACGGGCGAGAACGACACCTTCACCGCCCGAGCGGTGGTGGCGACGGGTGCCGGCCACGGGGTGTCGGCGCCGTCGAACACCACGCTGACGTCGGCGCCGGTGCGCGCCGCCAGCTCGCTGAGGGCGTCGACCAGCCGGCGGCGCTGCTCGGCGATGGGCAGCCCCGGCCAACCCGTCTGCGAAACGTTGTAGCCGTCGACCAGCACGACGACCCCTGGCACCCGCACCAGGTGGTCGGCCGCCTCTGCGGAGTCGTCGAGGACCCCCGGCGGCAGGGGCGCGGGCCGCCGCCGGGGCGGCGGACCCGCCCGCCGC
>JALYGL010000297.1 GCA_030777125.1 Actinomycetota bacterium | reverse complement strand
GGTCAGACGGCCAGTTGGGCTGGAACATGTGCCACTGCTCCGGGGCCCGGCGGATGAGGGCCTCGAGCTCGACGGCGAGCCGTTGGGTCACGTCGGCCGTGTCGCCGTCGATGGGCACGGGGGGGCGGACCACGGCGTGGTGGCCGTCACCGTCGAAGTAGATGGCCGTGGGAAGCAGTGGCGCGCCGAGGCGGCGGGCCAGCGTGGCCGGGCCGGCGGGGAGCGTGGTGCGCTCGGCGAAGAACTCCACCTCCACGCCACCCCCGGCGATGTCGCGGTCGGCCAGCAGGGCCACCACCTGGTTGGCCTTGAGGGCCCGCACCACCCTGGTGCCGGCGGACCGGCCCAGTGGGATGACGGTGAACCCGAACCCTTCCCGGAGCTTGACGAACCACTCGAACAGCTCCGGCGGCTGCAGAGTCTCGACCACCACGGTGAGGGGGAACCCCTGGCGTACGAACCACGACCCGCCCACCTCCCAACCGCCCAGGTGCGGGATGGCCAGGATGGCGCCGTGCCCTCGCTCGCGGGCCTCACGGATGTGCTCGAGCCCCTCGATGCTGAAGCGGGCGTCGACCTGGGCCGGGTCCATGGCCGGGAGGCGCAGCGACTCCATCCAGTACCGGCCGTACGACGCGAACGCCTCCCGTACGGCACGCTGCACGGCTCGCTCGTCCACCGCACCGGCCGCCACCCGGCGCTGGTGGCGGGCGATCAACGCCCGGCGACGAGGCAGGACGGGGATGGCCGTCCGTGCCAGCCCCCGGGCCACCGGGACGGCCGCGGCGGCAGGGAGGGCGTTGGCCGCGGCCGAGGCGGCCCGGAAGAGGAGGTAGGGCCGCCGGCGCCGCCACGCGGCCCATGACGCGGAAGGATCTACGGCCCGGTGCGGCTACGACGCCAGGTGCCGGACGACGGGCTCCGGCGGGAGCGCAGGCGCCCCCGCTCGCGCCGCTGGGTGCGGGCCGGCAGACTGACGCTCGGCGTCCAGCCTCGCCAGCGACCGACCCCGGCGCCCGGCTCGCGATCGGGACGGCGTGGGGCGCTGGCCTGGCGCCACACCATCACGAACCGGTGGACGGCCGTGAACGCGGTCAGCGCCAGCATCAGCCACAGGATCGGCACCATGGCGGCGCTGAACACCAGCGCCGCGCCGAGGGCCGCCATGCGTTCGGCCCGCTCCATGAGCCCGCCCTTGGCCGAGAACCCGAGCGCCTCGGCCCGGGCCCGCTCGTAGGACACCAGGCTGGAAGCACCCATCACGGCCATGGGCAGAAGGGCGGCGTGGGCCCCGTCGACGGAGGCCAGATGCCAGGCGAACCCACCCAGGACCAGGCTGTCGCTGACGCGGTCGACGACCGAGTCGAAGAAGGCACCGCGAGGCGAGGCCGTGCCCGACGCCTTGGCCACCGCCCCGTCGAGGACGTCGGGCACGGCGGAGAGGGCGAGGAGGAACGCGCCCAGGCCCAGCCGGCCGGACCCGATGGCCACGGCGGCGGCAGCGGAGATCACCAGGCCCGCGGCGGTGAGCTGGTCGGCGGTGATCCCGGCGTTCTTCAGGCTCGACCCCACCGGTCGCATGGTCCTGTCCACGCCCGCCCTGCACCGCTTGTCGAACATATTGCCCACCGAGGCTAGCGGAATTCCCCCGGACGGGGATGTTTCTCGGCCCGCCCGGCGTCGTAGGCTGGGCCTTCCGTCCGTTGGTCTCAGCAAGCGAGGCGCCCGTGAAGAGCTTCCCTCCGGCCAAGATTCGCAACGTCGCCCTCGTCGGCCACGGTGGTGCCGGCAAGACCAGCCTGGCGGAGGCGCTCCTCTTCTGCGCCGGCGCCATCTCCCGCCAGGGGCGGGTCGAGGACGGCAACACCACCACCGACTTCGACCCGGAGGAGGTGCGACGCGGCATCTCACTGTCGCTGTCGCTTGCCCCGTTCGAGCACGGCGGGTTCAAGATCAACGTCCTGGACGCCCCCGGCTACGCCGACTTCGTGGGCGACATGTACGCCGCCCTTCGGGTCGCCGACCTGGCCGTCGTCGTGGTCAGCGCGGTCGAGGGCGTCGAGGTGCAGACCGAGATGGCGTGGCGGGCGGCGGCCGAGCTGGGGCTGCCCCGGATGTTCTTCGTGAACAAGCTCGACCGGGAGCGGGCCAGCTTCGAGCGCACCCTCGACCAGCTGCGCGACCGGTTCGGCGTGGGCGTGGCCCCGCTAGAGCTGCCCATCGGCGAGGAGGCGTCGTTCCGGGGCATCGCCGACCTGCTCACGGACACCGCCTACCTCTACGACACGGGCGCCCAGCCGACGGCCGGCGAGATCCCCGACGACATGGCCGCCAGGGAGCACGAGGTCCACGACAACCTGGTCGAGGGCATCGTGGTGGCCGACGACGACCTGATGGAGCGCTACCTCGAAGGGGAGGAGATCAGCCCCAAGGAGCTGGAGGACACCCTGGCCAAGGGCGT
>JALYGL010000296.1 GCA_030777125.1 Actinomycetota bacterium | reverse complement strand
ACCGTCACCCGGTCGGCGCTCCGCCTCCCCGGTGTGGCGGGCACCGCCCTCGAGCGGGAGACGGCGGCCCTGCGGGCCCACGCCGCCCACGCCGCCCGAGCGGCGGCGTCCGAGCTGCGCCGAGGGGACGAGGGCGTGGCCGCCTCTCGCAGGGTGCTGGCCGCCTTCGACCCCACTCGCCAGCTCGAGCGGGGATGGACCCTGACGACCGACGGCGACGGCGCCCTGGTCCGTCGGGCGGTATCCCTGGAACCCGGTCAGCGCATCACCACCAGGTTCGTCGACGGCGCCCGTACGAGCGTGGTGGATGGCTGACGCACCGGTGCCTCCGGCGGAGCTCTCCTACGCCCAGGCCACGGCCGAGCTCGACGCCATCCTGGCCGAGCTCGACCAGGGCCACGTCGACGTCGACCGCTTGGCCGAGCGCTTCCGGCGGGCGACCGAACTGGTCGAGGAGCTCGACCGCCGCATCCGGACCACCCGCCGGCAGGTGGAGAGCCTCGCCCCCCGGCTGGATGCGGTGGGGGAGGTGACCGGCGAGAGCGGGTCGGCATGACGAGGGCGGTGCCCGAGGCTGCGTCGTTGCGGGCCACGCTCGCCGTGCCCGGGTTCCGGCGGTTGTTCCTGGCCCAGACCGTCTCCCGGTGGGGCGACACCTTCAACGCTGTCGCCCTCGTCGTGCTCGTCTATCGGCTCACCGGGTCCGGCTTGAAGGTGGGCGCAACGGTGGCGTTCGAGATCGCCCCGGTGCTCCTCCTCGGGTTCGTCGCCGGGACGGTTGTCGACCGCCGTTCCCGCCGCCGGGTGATGATCGCCGCCGACCTGGGCCGTGCCGCGCTGGCCTTCCTCCTGGCCGCCTTCGGCGACAACCTGCCCGTGATCTACGCCGCTGCCTTCGGGCTTTCGGTCGGCACGGTGTTCTTCAACCCGGCCGCCGCCAGCGTCCTGCCCACCCTCGTCGGCCGCCAACAGGTGGTCGCGGCCAACTCGGCCATCTGGTCGGCGGCCGTCGTGTCCCAGATCGCCCTGGCTCCTCTGGCCGGCGCCCTCGTCGCCTTCGCCGGCACCGGTCCGGCCTTCGCCGTCAACGGCGCCTCGTTCCTCGTGTCCGCCGCCATGCTCGTGCGCCTGCCCGTCGGCCGCGCCGCGGCGGCCACCGGGAAGCGACTGGCCGACGTCGCCGAGGGTCTCCGCATCATCCGGCGGAGTCGCCTCCTCTCCACCCTGGCCGGCGTACAAGCTCTGGCCGCCCTCTCCGCCGGGGCCACGTCGGCCCTCCTCGTGGTCCTGGCCGAGCGCCACCTGGACGTCGGGCCCGGGCGCTTCGGCGTGCTCCTCGGCGCCATCGGGGTGGGCGCCGGCCTGGGGCCGCTGGTGCTGCGCCGGTTCATGGTCGACCCCCGGAGGCCGGCCCTGCTCTTCGGGCCGTACCTGCTCCGGGGTGGCGTCGACCTGACTTTGGCCGCGTCGTCGAGCTTCGCCGTCGCCCTCGGGGCGTTGGGCGCCTACGGCGTGGGGACGTCGACCGGCATGGTCGTCTACAACAGCCTGCTGCAGACGACGGTACCGGAGCGGTTGCGCGGCCGGATCTTCGCCTTCTACGACGTCGTCTGGCAGGCCGCCCGCCTGGTCAGCATCGCTGCCGGCGGCGTGCTGGCCGACGCCGTCGGCATCCGCGCCGTCTACGTCTTTGGCGGTGCGCTGCTGCTGGGGGCGGGTGCCTTGGGGCTGACCCGGCTGCCGGCGTCGCGCATCACCGAGTCGGCCGACGCCCTGGCGTCAGCGCCGGAAGGCCATCCCTGACGCCGGGACGATGGTCACGACCGCTTGAGCACCCCGCAGGCCAGTCGGTCACCTGCGTCGCCCGTCGCCCTGGTCGTGTCGTCCGCCTGAGGCGCGTAGCGCGAAGGGATGTTCCCGTAGTTGTCCGGGTTGGCATGAACGATCATGGCCCGCCCCTCGGCCGTCAGCAGATCCGAGAGCTTGTAGCGGTCGGTGGCGAAGCGGACCTCCGCCGTCCCGTCGGCGAGGACGAGCACCACCGGTTGGTCGCCCGCGTGCGCAGGGTGGGCCTGGGTGCCCACCACCAGGTGGCCACCGGCGGAGCCGAAGGCCGGGGGCCCGGGCTCGCACTTGCCGACGGCGTGGACGTGGAAGCCGTGGAACCCGGGGGGCAGGCCCGTCAACCGGCCCTCGACCACGGCGCGGCCGCCCGACTCCGTCACCGTGATCCGGCCCATGGACCGCCCGTTCGGGTCGGCCATGTCGGCCACCGCCCCAGGTGCCGCCGTCGTGGTGGTCGACGCCGGTGCCGCTGTTGTCTGCGATGCGCTCTCGGTGGCGTCGTCGTCGCCACAGGCGGCCAGGAGGATCCCCGCCACGCCCACCGCCGCCAGTGTCCGCACCCGATTTCTTCTCACGTGTCACTCCTTGTCGCCCGGCCGAGCGACCGATCTTGTCACCCGGCGCCTGTCTGGCGCGAACATGGGGCGGCGCCGAGAAGGGAGGCTGCGACCATGACCGACCGCTTCGATGCCGACGGCATCGCCCTGCATCTCCTGGCCGGGACCCAGGCCGCGGCCCTGGCCTGCCTGTCCTGGGTCGGCCGGGGCGACAAGGACGGGGCCGACGGGGCCGCCGTGGAGTCCATGCGCCAGGTCCTGGGCACGGTTCCGGGACGGGGTCGGGTGGTGATCGGCGAGGGCGAGAAGGACGAGGCGCCCATGCTCTACACCGGCGAGGAGGTGGGCGACGGCGACGGCCCCGAGTTCGAGCTGGCCATCGATCCCCTGGAGGGCACGGACTACTGCGCCAGCGGCCTCGACGGCGCCATCTCGGTGCTGGCCGCAGCTCCGCCGGGAACGTTGTGGGCGACGTCCGGGTACTACATGGACAAGCTGGTGGTCGGCCCCGCGGCCAAGGGGGCCATCGACGTGCGGGCCTCGGCGGACGAGAACCTCGACCGGGTGGCCGAGGCCCTGGGCAAGAAGGTGTCGGAGCTGGTCGTGGTCGTGCTCGACAAGCCTCGCCACGAGGAGGTCATCACCGGCATGCGGAAGCGGGGCACCGCCGTGCTCGCCATCCCCGCGGGCGACGTCATGGGCTCGCTGAGGGTGCTGATGCCCCACGGAGGCGCCGATCTGGCGCTGGGGGTCGGAGGGACGCCCGAGGGCGTCATCACCGCCTGCGCCGTGCGCCTTCTCGACGGCGACATGCAGGCCATGCTGGCCCCCCAGAGCGACGAGGAACGTGAGAGCCTCGAGGCCGACGACGCCGAGGTCGACCAGGTGATGACGGCAGAGGACCTGGTCGGGTCGACCGACTGTGCCTTCGTGGCCACGGGGATCACCAACAACTCCCTCCTGGCCGCCCCTCGCCAGACGCCGCAGGGCTGGCGGACATCGTCCATCGTGATGTCGCCGCGGCATCCCGGCCTGTTCGTGGACGCCCTCCCCGACCTCAGGAGCACCGGATGACACCGACCGACGACGACGACGCCGTGCTTCGATACCTGGCCGCCATCGAGGTCGGACGGACCGCCACCGACGACCTCCCCCAACCGGACACAGCCGCAGCCGCACTGGCCGGGGCCGACATGGTCACCGGTGACGACCAGGAGGGCCTGGAGGTGCAGTTGGCCGAACAGGCACCCGGGAGCGGGGCGAACGTGCGCACCCTTGAGGACGACTTCGTGCGGGCCGCGCCCGGGTACGCAGAGCGCCATGCCATCACCTACGAGGGGTGGCGGAACTCCGGGGTGGCTCCGGACGTGCTGGAACGGGCCGGGATCCGCCCGAGCGAGCGATGAGCTTCCTCGACATCGCCCCGCGGCTGCCCGAGCCCGCCGCCCTCTCCGCCGGCGAGATCTTCGCACCCGGCGTGATCGCCGGGGACGGCCCAGCCGCCATGCGGCTCCTCGTCGGTGGCGAGTGGCGCCCGGCCGGGAGCGGGGAGACGTTCGACGTCCGCTCGCCCATCGACGGCGCCGTGATCGCCCGCGCCGCCAAGGCCGGAGCCGACGACGTGGAGGCGGCCGTCGCCGCCGCACACCGGGCCAGGCGCGCCTTCACCGACCTTCCCGCAGCCGAGCGCCTCGAGATCTGCGGCCGGGCGGCCGAGATCGTGGAGGCCCACGCCGACGACTTCGTGGCCGCCATCGTGGCCGATCTGGGCAAGACGCCGGACCAGGCCCGCAGCGAGGTGCATGCCACCCGCGACCGGCTGGGGCTGGTGCGGGAGGAGGCCCGCAAGATCTTCGGCGATTACATCCCCGGCGATTGGATCGGGGAGTCGGCCGGCAAGTCGGCCATCGTGCTCCGGGAGCCGGTCGGCACCGTGGCCGCCTTCGGCCCGTTCAACTACCCGCTGTTCCTCGCTGCGTCCAAGATCATCCCGGCCATCGTGGCCGGCAACACGGTGGTGGCCAAAGCCCCGTCCGACGACCCGGTGGCCGTCGTGATGTTCGCCCGGGTCATGGAGGAGGCCGGTCTGCCCCCAGGCGTGCTCAACGTCATCACCGGGCCGGGCGGTGACATCGGCGACCTGCTGGCGTCGCACACCGACGTGTCCATGATCTCGTTCACCGGCTCCAGCCAGGTCGGCCGGCGCATCGCCGAGGTCGCCGGTCCGAAGCCGCTGCACCTCGAGCTGGGCGGCAACGCGGCGGCGATCGTCCTGGCCGACGCCGACCTCGACCTGGCCGTGGAGAAGTCGGTGTTGGGCGCGCTGAAGAACGCCGGCCAGCGGTGCGACGCCATCAGCCGGGTGCTCGTGGAGGAGTCGGTTTACGACGCCTACGTGCAACGGGCGCTGAAGGAGGCCGAGGGGTGGCCGGTCGGCGACCCCCGGGCCGAGGGCGTCAAGGTAGGGCCCCTGGTGAACGCCAAGGCCGCGCAGTGGGTCAACGGCCTGGTGGAGGATGCGGTGGCCAAGGGCGCCGAGCGGCTGAGCGGCGGCGACGTGGCCGAGTGCTATCACCAGCCGACGGTGCTGGCCGGCGTCCCCCTGGAGGCCGACATCGCCTGGGAGGAGACGTTCGGCCCGGTGGTGTCCGTCATCCCGGTCCCAGACCTCGACGCCGCCCTGGATGTGGCCAACCGCTCCCGGTACGGGCTCGACTCGGCCGTCTTCACGTCGAACCTGGACAAGGCCTGGCGGGCGGCCCGCGCCCTCGAGTGCGGCCAGGTGACCGTCAACGACGCCCCCGCCCACGGCGTCGGCCACTTCCCGTTCGGGGGCCGCAAGCCCCACTCCGGCATCGGCCGGGAGGGCCTGGGCTACTCCATCGACGAGTGCACCGTGCTCAAGACGGTGGTCATGCCGAGCTAAGGGCGAAGGGTCGATGCCGCCGCCCCCGCAAAGGCGGGCGGCCGGCCGATGTCGGACGGGCGGAGGTGCTCAGCCGGGCCGGGCGATGACCAGCGCCTATCGGCTGGTGCTGCGGAAGCTTCCCGGGTCCTCGTTGTGGTCTGTGAGCACCTTCACCAAGCGGTCGTGAGCCTCCTCCGCCTGCCCGCGTTGCTGGAGCACCTGGAAGCCGGCGACGGCCATGGGGTGGCTCGTTCGCTCGGCATCGAGGTAGGCCCGAGCGGAGGCAGCGGTGATGACCAGCTCGTGAACGCCGTGCGTTCATAGTGCCCGACGCCCCAATCCACCGTCGCCGCGCCAGCCGGCGTGTCCATCACGTAGCCCCTCTCGTCACCCCCAGCCTCACGGCCTCTCCGAGCCCGGTGCGGCGACGGCGGACAGACGGTAGCGGCCGGCGTCCTGGTCCTGGATCTCGACCTGGTCGAACCCGGCGGCCCGGACGCGGGCGGTGAGGTCGTCCCGGCGAAAGGGCACGAAGTGGATCTGGTGGCGGCGGTACGTCAGGGGTCCGCCGCGTTCGAGGACGAAGACGATGTCGGCGCCGTGCGGGGCGTCCCACGTCTCGGGCAGCGTCCACACGTACAGGGAGGTGCAGCGCACGCCGTCTCGCTCGATGACGCGGTCGGCCACGGTGATGCGTGGGCGCTCGGCCCGCAGGCACTCCCAGTCCCTGGAGTCCACGACCAGGACGCCTCCGGGCTCGAGGACGGCGCGCATGCCGGCCAGGGCGATGGCCATGGCGTCAGCGCCGGCGAGGTGGGCCAGGGAGTTGCCGAGGCAGAACACCGCCTCGAACCGCCGTCCGAGGGCGAGCGGCAGCTCCTCCCACCGGCACAGCGACACGGGGACGTCCACCGCTGCGCCGGCCACGCGCCGGCGGGCCTGTTCGACCATGCCCGCGCTGGCGTCCGTCGCCCACACTCGAAAGCCCCGGCGGGCCATGGCGACGGCATCGGCACCGATGCCGCACGCGCAGTCCAGCACGGCCGCACCGGCCGGGAGCCGGTCGAGGACGTCGCCGTACTGACGGGCGAACGTGGCCCCCGACAGCAGGTCGTCGGAGAGCAGCCAGTGGTAGTCGTCGGCCAGGTCGTCGTAGGCGTCGTCGCTCACCTGTCCCACTCGGTCAGTCTGTACCGCCGCCGCGCTGGGTAGGTCCGGGGCGTGAACTCCGTCACCGAGACCGTCGAATCGCTCGTCCAGCGGCTGGGCCACGCCACCGCCCTCGACCGGGTGGCCAAGCCCCTGGGCGACGCGGTGAGCAAGCTGGTCGAGCCGCGCTCCCGCAAGGACCTCCTGAGCGGGACGTGGCTGGGCCATCCGCTCCACCCGATGCTGACCGACGTCCCCATCGGGTTCTGGACGAGCGCCTTGGTGCTCGACCTGCTCGGGGGCAAGTCCAGCCGCAAGGCCTCGGACGCACTCATCGCCGTCGGCGTTGTCGCCGCCCTCCCGACCGCGGCTGCGGGGCTGTCGGACTGGTCCGACACCCTCGGCGAGGAGCGCCGCATCGGGGTGGCCCACGCCGGCGGGAACGTGGTCGCCCTGGCCTGTTACACCACCTCCCTCGTGCTGCGCCGACGGGGCAAGCGGGTCAAGGGAGTGGCCGTCAGCCTGCTCGGGGCGGCCGCGGCCACGGTGGGCGGCTACCTGGGCGGGCACCTCGCCTACCGAAACGGGGTGAACGTCGACCGCAACGCGTGGAGGCACGGCTCCGACGAGTGGACCGACCTCGTGTCCGAGGCCGAGCTCGGCGCCGGCGAGCCGGCGGTGGTCCAGGTGGGCGACGAGAACGTGCTGCTGCTACGCGACAGCGCCGGGATCGTCGCCATCGGCGACGTCTGCAGCCACGCCGGCGGCCCGCTCCACGAGGGTTCCGTGGCCGACGGGTGCGTGACCTGCCCCTGGCACGGCAGCGTGTTCAGGCTGGCCGACGGCGGGGTGGTGCACGGCCCGGCCACGGGCCCGCAGCCGGCCTACGACGTCAGGGTGATCGGCGGCCGGGTCTCAGTGCGCCGCCGGCGCGGGCCCAGCCTGCGGTAGCGGTCGGCGGCCAGCGCGGCCCGGGCCGCGTTGGACCCGCACGCGCCGTGCACCCCGCCTCCGGGATGGGCCGACGACGACGCCAGGTACAGGCCCCGGACGGGGGTCTCGGCCCGGCCCAGGCCGGGGACCGGACGGAATACCAGCTGCTGGTGCAGCTGGGCGGTGCCGCCGATGATGGCCCCCCCGACCAGGTTGGCGTCGGCCGCCTCCATCGCCGCCGGGGTCAGGATGTGGCGGGCCCGGATCAGGTCCCGGAAACCGGGGGCCAGCGCCTCCACCCGGGCCTCCATCCGGTCGGCGAAGGCCTCGCCCTCGGACCGGTCCCAGGCGCCGGTCAACCCGCCGCCCGCGTCGCGCCGGGTGTGGCGGGGGACGTGGGTGTAGGCCCACGCCGTCTCCGTGCCCGCGGGGGACCGGGTCGGGTCGGCCAGGCTCTGCTGGCCGAAGAGCAGGAAGGGGCGGTCGGGGATGGTTCCGGTGGCCAGGTGGCACGCCCACTGCGACAGCTCGTCGAGGCTGTCGCTCACGTGCACGGTCCCCGCCCGCCGGGCCGCCTCGGCCAGCCAGGGCACGGGCCCGTCCAGGGCCCAGTCCACCTTCACCGTCCCCGCGTCGTACTGAAACCGACGCAGGTCGTCGACCAGCGCGGCCGGGAGGTGATCGGGACCCACGAGGTCCAGGTACAGGGCGGGGGCGCCCACGTCGGCCAGCACCGCCCGACCGGCGTCCATCACGTCGCCGCTCGCCGTGCGCACCGCCACCGCCCGGCGGCCCCGCACCACCACCTCGCTGACGGCCGTCCCGCACGTCACCGTCCCACCGCGGGCCTCCAGCCGCTTGACCATGGCGTCGACCAGCTGCCCGGCCCCACCCTCGGGGACGGGGAAGCCGTACTGCTGTCCGAGGCAGGCCAGGAGCCATCCGTACATCCCGCTCGGCGTGGATTCCGGGGCCAGGTCGGCGTGCATGGCGTTGCCGGCCAGCAGGAGGGCCGCGCCCTCGCCGGCGAACTCCTCCTCGGCCATGCGGCGCACCGGAAGGACCATGAACCGGGCGAAGCGCACGAGCTCGGCCGGGCCCAGGGCGGCGGCCAGGCGGGCGCCGGCGACCATCGGGGGGAACGGGGTGCACAGCGCCTCCAGGAGGCGGTCGCCGACGTGCTCCCAGCGGCCGAACAGGCGCCGCCAGGCGTCGCCGTCCCCCGGCGCGTAGGTGTCGAGGGAGACGGCGGTCTCGCCGATGTCGGTGGACAGGGACATGCAGCGGCCGTCGGGTGTGGGGTGAGCGAGCACCAGCGGCGCGCGCCGCCACCGCAGGCCGTGCTCCTCCAGGCCCAGGGGCCGGATGACGGGCGAGGCCGCGGCGAAGGGGTAGAAGGCGCTGAACAGGTCGTGGCGGAAACCGGGCACGGTCAGCTCGCCGCTGCGTACGGCCCCGCCCGGCTCCGGCTGGGCCTCGAGCACGGCCACGGTCCACCCGGCGTCGGCGAGGAGGTTGGCCGCCACCAGCCCGTTGTGGCCGGCCCCGACGACGACGGCGTCAGGCACGACGGACGGGGCAGGAGGCCATGTCGCATCGTAGGGTCGACCCATGCGAACCGGCGACCGGGCGTTCCGGGACCGGGCCGACGCCGGACGGGCGCTGGCCCGTCTGCTCGTCGACCGCTACGGGGACCGGCCCGGCGTCGTGGTCCTGGGCCTGCCGCGCGGCGGGGTGCCGGTGGCGGCCGAGGTGGCCACCGCACTGGGGGCGCCGGTCGACGTCTTCCTCGTCCGCAAGCTGGGGGTCCCCGGCCACGAGGAGCTGGCCATGGGCGCTCTGGCCACCGGCGGCGTTCGGGTGGTCAACCAGTCCGTGGTCGACGCCCTCGCCATCCCGCCGTCGGTGATCGACCAGGCGGCGGCTCGGGAACAGGCCGAGCTCGACCGGCGCGACCGGTTGTACCGGGGCGGCCGACCGCCGCCGGACCTCGCCGGTCGGGTGGTCGTCGTCGTGGACGACGGCCTGGCCACCGGCTCGACCATGCGGGCGGCGGTGAAGGCGGTGCGGGCACACCAGCCGGCTCGAATCGTCGTGGCCGTCCCGGTGGGGGCGGCGGCGACGTGCTCGGAGCTGCACGGCGAGGCCGACGAGGTCGTCTGCGCCCGGTCCCCGGCGACGTTCCGGGCCGTGGGCGAGTGGTACGTGGACTTCTCCGAAGTCGACGATGATCACATCCGGGCCACGCTGGGCACGAAGGAGCACGATGGCCTGTGAGTGGCCCCAGCCTCGCTTGCCTTCACCTACCGACCTGTAGGTAGGCTCGTGCCCATGGACGACTCCGACTTCCTGCACGAGCTCGCGCCCGAAGCCGAACGTCTCCTCGAACGCCACCTCTCCAAATCGAAGGAGTGGTTCCCGCACCAGCTGGTCCCGTGGGACGAGGCCGGCCGTCACGACCCGCGGGCCCCCTGGGAGCCGGACCACGTGCCCATGGACGAGACCGTGCGCCGGGCCCTGGTCGTGAACCTGCTCACCGAGGACAACCTCCCGTACTACACGGCCAAGATCCTGCTCATGTTCGGTGCCGACCATCCCTGGGGGGCGTGGGCCCGGCGGTGGACGGCCGAGGAGGGCCGGCACTCCATCGTCATACGCGACTACCTCACCGTCACCCGGTCCGTCGACCCCGTGGCCCTGGAGCGGGCCCGCATGCAGCAGGTGTCGTACGGCTTCCACCAGCCCATCGACGGGCCGGCCGAAGGCTTCGTGTACGTCGCCCTCCAGGAGCTGGCCACCCGCATCTCCCACCGCAACACCGGAAAGCTCATGGAGGACCCGGCCGGCTACGAGGTGATGGCCCGGGTGGCGTCCGACGAGAACCACCACTACCTCTTCTACCGAGACGTGGCCGCCGCGGCCCTGGCCGTGGACCCGTCGAAGATGGTGGTGGCCATGGAGCGCCAGGTGCGCGACTTCGAGATGCCCGGTACCGGCATCGAGGGGTTCCGCCAGGCGGCCCGCGAGATCGCCAGGGTCGGCATCTACGACCTCGAGATCCACCACGACCAGATCCTGGTCCCCGTGGTGCTGAACCACTGGGGGCTCGAGTCCCTGGAGGGGCTCACCCCCGAGGCCGAGGAGGCCCGCGCCCGGCTCGTGCGGCGCATCGAGAAGCTGGGGTCGATCGCCCGGCGGATGGCCGGCCGCAGGGAGCAGGAGCAGGAGCGCCAGCGGGAGGCCGCTACCGTCTGACGGCGATGCCCGTCCCCGGCCGTCGGCCCTGACCGGCCCGTCGACCTGGTGGCCGAGCGGTTCGACGTGGTGGTGGTCGGCGCCCGGTGCGCGGGCTCGCCGCTGGCCACCCATCTGGCCGAGGGCGGGCTCTCCGTCGCCCTGGTCGACCGGGCCACTTTCCCCAGCGACACACCGTCGACCCACATCCTCCAGGCCGAGGGCATCGCCTGCCTGGGCCGGCTGGGCGTGCTGGACCGGGTGGTGGCGACCGGCGCCCCATGGCTGGAGCAGGCCTCTCTTCGCCTCGACGACGTCGTCGTGGCCGTTCCCTGGCCGACCAGGGCCGGCGACCCCGGCCCGTCGCTGTGCGTACGACGGATCCTGCTCGACGCCATCCTGGTGGAGCGGGCGGCCCAGGCCGGTGTCAACCTCCACCTGGGCACGAGCGTGACGGGCCTGGTCCACGACGACGGCCGGGTGGGCGGCGTGCGGGTGAGGAGCGACGGCGGTGAGACCGACCTGCGGGCGTCGCTGGTGGTGGGGGCCGACGGCAGGGACTCGACGGTGGCCCGACTGGTCGGGGCCCGTCGGTACCACGTGGTGCCGAACCAGCGGTTCGCCTACTGGGCGTACTACGACGGTGCCCGGTGGGAGCCGCCCGCGGGGCTGACCATTGAGCGGTGGGGCACCGAGTTCGTGGTCGGGTGCCCCACCGACAACGGGCTCTATCTGGTGATCCTCTTCCCTCCGGTGGACCGGAGAGCGGAGTTCCGCGCCGACGCCCAGGCCGCCTTCGACGCCACCGTCGGCCGGTGCCCGACCGTGGCCGCCGTCGTCGCCGGAGCCCGGCGGGTGGGCCGGTTGTCGGCGGTGCTCTCCCACGAGGCGTTCTTCCGGACCTCGTCCGGGCCGGGATGGGCCCTGGTGGGCGACGCCGGCCACTTCAAGGACCCGGCGCCCGGTCAGGGCATCTCGGACGCCCTGCGTCAGGTGGAGCGGCTGGCCCCGGCCGTGATCGGGGCGTGGGGCGACGGCGTGGACGCCGCCGTGCGCCGATGGGAGCGCTGGCGCAACGCCGACGCCTACGAGATGCACTGGTTCGCCACCGACCTGGGTGCGGGCGGCACCGTGCCCCGGGTTCTGGTCGAGATCGTGCGCGGCATGCTCGGCACGCCGGACGGAGGCCGTCGCATGTTCGACGTGTTCAACCACCGGGAACGCCCGTCGTCCATTCTCACCCCTGTGCAGCTGGCCCGGGCCACGGCCCGGTTGCTGGCCGGGCGCCGGCACCCGCGGTCGGAGGTGCTGGCCGAGGTCCGCCAGGTGGTGGGCCAGGACGTGCGCCGGCGGTGGTTGAACCTCCGGCCCGACTACATGGCCGCCGACTGACGGGCTCGCTCCCGCTCGGGCCGGCCCCCCGCTCAGAGGGCCGCTCGGGCTCTGGGCGCCCGCTCAGAGGGCCGTGGGGCCCTACCGGGCCGGCTTGCGGGCAGGCGCCTTCTTGGTCGTCGCCTTGACCGCCTTCTTCGCCGGCGCCTTCGTCGCCGCCTTGGCGGCGCGGGGCGCCCGCGGTGCGGGGCCGGCGCCCGCGAGCGGGGGAGCCGGCGTCACCGCCCGGGCCTTCTTCACGGGCGCGGGGGTTGCGGCCTTGGCCGCCCTGGTCGCCGTCCGCTTGGCCGGAGCGGCCTTCACCGCTGCGGTCGCCACGGCCTTCTTGCCGGCCGGGGCCTTCTTGCCCGCCGGGGCCTTCTTGCCCGCCGGGGCCTTCATCGCCTTCACCGCTTTGGCGGCCGGAGCCTTCCTGGCTGCAGCCTTGGTGGCCGGCCGCTTGGCTGCCGCCTTCTTCGCCGTCGCCTTGCGTCCGCCCGCCGCCGAGCGGGCCAGAAGCTGCTCCAGATCCGCCGACGGCGCCATGTCGTCGTCGTCGGTCTCGGGCGCGGTGCGGGTGGCCTGCCGGTGCTCGGCGTGCAGGCGCCCCGGTGGCATGGCCATCGGCTGGTCCGCCTCGTCGTCAACATCGTCGGCGGGCTCCTCCTCGGCGACCGGCGCGGGGGCCGGCTCGTCGATGCCGGTCTGCTGACGGCGTTGAGCCAGCAGCCGGGCCAGCGCGCCGCCGGCCGGCTCGTCGGGCTCGTCGAGCTGCTCCTCGGGCTGGACGGGCGTGGGAGCGGGCCGGACGGTGGGCTCCTCGGTGCGGAACCGCGTCCCCGCCCGCTGGGCCGCTTCCTCCTGCTCCCGCTGGCGCTTGGCCGCGACTCGGGCCGCCAGCGCCCCCCCGGCCGACTGCTGCATCCGCTGGCGCCGTTCGAGGGGGCTCACTGCGCCGCCGGTGGACGCCGCCGACCGTCCCCGCAGACCCGCCGGTGCGGTGGGGTCGTCGGTTCGGGCCGGGCGCCGCATCGACTGTTGCCGCTGGAGGAACTGCTGCATGGCCCGGTCGCGCATCTCCTCGGCGTCGGCCGGGTCGTACTGGATGACCAGTTCCTCGGGAGCGATGCCCTTGCGCGCCGCCTGGTCCATGAGGGCCATCTCGGTGACCGTCATCTCCTCTTCCTCGGCGTCGTCGAAGCTGCCGAGGTCGCCGCCGGGACCGCCGGGACCGGCGTCGTCGGTCGAGCCCGGATCGAAGGGCTGCGGCCGGCGGGCGGCCGCCGCGCTGCGGGGACCGGGGCTCAGACCGGCGGGGCCGAGGCCGGCGCCCACGGAACCGGAGATCATGGCCGCCGACTGGAACGGGTTCGGCGCTTCGGGAGACCCCCGGCGAGATCCTCGGTCGCGGCCGCGCTTGATCGGCTCGCGCTCGCGCACCTCCGCGGCCATGATCTCCAGCGGCGACGGCGGTCCGATCGAGCCGGTCCCGAACGGGCCGCCCATCCCTCCGCCCATGCCGCCGCCGGGGCCACCCATGCCGCCGCCTGGCCCGCCTCGCCGGGTGATCCGCTCGACCTCCTCCGCCGCCTGGCGATCCTTCTCTTCCTTCTCGCGCCTGGCGGCGTCCTTGCCCTTGCCGAACAGATCCCTGGCCACGGCCGGATTCTACCGGTCCCGCTCGGTCGCGCAGAAGGGCGGCCCGAGGTGATGAGACCTTGTTCCCCCGAGGTGATGAGACCTTGCTCCGTGGGCCGCCGGGGTCTCGAACCCCGCACCTTGGGATTAAAAGTCCCCTGCTCTACCCGATGAGCTAGCGGCCCGGGACGAGCTTACGGCCGCGTGGCCGGTCCGGTCCCCGTCGCCGGTACGCTCGCGATCATGGAGACCGATCAGGCGAGGCAGCGGTTGGAGGACGAGCGCGCTCGTCTGGAGGGCGTGCGCGCCACGTTCGACGACGAGCAGCTCGGCGAGGAGTCCGAGAACGACAGCCTCAGCGAGCTCTCCTCCTACGACCAGCACCAGGCCGACGTGGGCACCGAGACCTTCGAGCGGGAGAAGGACCTGTCCATCCTGGAGCGGGTGGAGTCGGAGCTGGCCGACATCGAGCACGCCATGCAGCGGTTGGACGACGGCACCTACGGCACCTGCGAGGCGTGCGGCCGGCCCATCGCCGCCGCCCGCCTCGATGCCGTGCCCGCCGCCCGCCTGTGCCTCGAAGACCAAGCCGTGGCCGAGCGCGAGGCCCGGTCAGCGGGTGCCCGGGCCGACGTCGGCCCGGCCAACGCTCCCGGCCTGGAGTAGCCGGCTCCTCCCTCCGTGCGCAATCGCATCGTCCTCAGCGTCGCGGGCGCGGTCGTGATCGCGGCCGCCGCCGTGGGCGCCGCCCTCTCCGACGAGGAGCGCCGTACCCGCGCCGAGCGCCAAGCCCGCATGTGGCGGCTCAGTGCCCGCCGGGCCGCCCACTGGGCGTCGATCAAGGTCCGGGGCCGGAAGGCCAGCGACGAGCGCCGCGCCGCCCTGGAGGAGCAGTTCACCATCCGCAGCGCCCAGGACGTGGCCGAGGTCCTGGGCGGCATGAAGGGCGCCATCATGAAGGCGGGCCAGATGATCTCCTTCATCGCCGACGGCCTGCCGCCCGAGGCCCAGGCCGCCCTGGCCACCCTCCAGGCCGACGTGCCGCCCATGGCGCCCAGCCTGGCCGAGAAGGTCGTCCGGGAGGAGCTGGGCGCCGATCCCGAGCGGCTCTTCCTCGACTGGGACCCTGTCCCGGTGGCCGCCGCCTCCATCGGTCAGGTCCACCGGGCGGTGATGCCCGACGGCCGGCTGGTGGCGGTGAAGGTGCAGTACCCGGGTGTCGACAAGGCCATCCGCTCCGATCTCGACAACGCCGAGCTGCTCTACGGGATGTTCGCCTCGTTCGCCCTGAAGAACATGGACGTCAAGCCCATGGTGGACGAGCTGCGGTTGCGCATGGGCGACGAGCTCGACTACCGGCTGGAGGCCTTCTGCCAGGCGGAGTTCGCCGACCGCTACCGCGGCCACCCGTTCATCCACGTCCCAGACGTGATCCCGGAACGCAGCAGCCAGCGCGTGCTCACCAGCGACTGGGTCGACGGGATCTCGTGGGCCGACTTCCTCGCCACCGCCACGCCCGCCCAGAAGACGACCGCGGCCGAGATCCTCTTCCGCTTCGCCGAGGGCTCGATCTGGCACCACCGGGTGTTCAACGGTGACCCCCACCCCGGCAACTACCGCTTCAACCCCGACAAGGGCCGGGTCACCTTCCTCGACTTCGGCCTGGTGAAGCGGTGGGCGCCCGACGAGCTCGAAGGGCTCAGCCCCGTTCTCGACGCGGTTCTGGCCCAGGACCCGGAGGGAACGGTGCGGGCGCTGGTGAACGCTCGCTTCCTGCCGCGCGACCACGGGCTGGCCGTCGAGCGGGTCTACGAGTACTGCAGCGGGCCGTACATCCCGTTCCAGCAGGAGGAGTTCACCTACACGTCAGAGTTCGTGGGCCAAACGCTCCAGCGCATGCTCGACCTGCAAGGCCAGTACGGCGACGTGATCCGCCAGCTGAACATGCCACCGTCCTACGTCATCCTCGACCGGGTGGTGTGGGGCATGAGCGCGCTGTTCGGCCGTATGCAGGCGACCGGCCGCTGGGGCGACCTGCTGTCCGAATACCTGCACGACGCCCCGCCGTCGACGGAATTGGGCCGGGCCGAGGCCGAATGGCGCTCGACGCGCACCGCCGCCGGCCACCCCGTCAGCGCCTTCCGCCGGGCCCGCTGACCAGCGGCGTGTACGACCCCGAGGGCCCCCAGCGCCGGCTCCGCCCCGGGGTCGCCGTCCACATGGCCCGGAAGTACTTCTTCGCGCCCCGCTACCCACGCGAGCAACGCCTGGAGCTGGTCACCGAGGACGGCGTCCGGCTGTCGGGCGCCCGCCTGCAGGGCCCGCCCGACGCGGTGGGGACCGTCGTGCTGGTGCACGGCTTCGCCCACTCGTCCCGGACGCCTCGCATCCACGTGTTCGCCCACCGCCTGGCCCAGCGGCTGCACGTCGTGGTGCCCGACCTCCGCGGCCACGGGGCGTCCGGCGGTCTCAGCACGCTGGGGACGAAGGAGCCGATGGACGTGGCCGCGGCGGTGGCGGCGGCCCCACCCGGGCTCCCGGTCGTGACGGTCGGAGTGAGCCTGGGAGGCGCCGCCGTTCTGCTCCACGCCGGCAGCCGGGGCGGCGTGGCCGGGGTCGTGGCCGTCAGCTCACCGGCCTGGTCGCAGGCGTGGGACACCCCCAGCACGCTCCGTATCCGGCGGGCGGTGACCAGCCGGGCCGGCCGGGAGTTCATGGCCCGCGTGATGCATACCCGGGTGGCAGCGACGTGCGAGGCCGTCCCGGACTCTCGCGACCTGGTGGGCCGCATCGCTCCCGCCTTCACCCTCGTGGTCCACGACCCTGACGACCACTACTTCGACAGCCAGCACGCCGACGCGCTCTACCGGTGGGCCAACGAGCCCAAGGACCTGTGGCTCGTCCGCGGGGCCGGTCACGGTACCGACGTGCTCACCGCCGCGTTCTCCGCTCGCCTGGTCGGCGAGATCGAGTCCCGCCTGCGCGCCCGGAGCTAGGGTCGCGGCCGAGGTGGCCCTTCCTGCCGACAAGCTCGGCACCCGGTACGAGCAACGCACCGCCGTGGTCGACGCCCGGCAGCCCCGCGCCTACGCGGCGGCCACCAACGACGACAACCCGGCCTATCGGGACGGCCTGGTGGCGCCCCCGGTCTTCGGTGTGGTCCCGACCTGGGAGGCGACGATGACCGCCCTGGTCGACCTGGTACCGCCCGAGTCGATGCCCATGCTGCTGCACGCCGGTCAGGACATGCGGTTCCACCGCCCGGTGGTGCCGGGCATGACCCTCGTCACCGCGGTCGAGCCGTACAACATCCGGCCCACCAGGGCCGGCACCTGGATGACCCTACGGGTCATGTCCGAGGACGAGCGGGGCGACCTCGTGCTCGAGCAGTTCGCCACCATGTTCATCCGCGGCTTGCAGAGCCCCGAGAGCGGTGGCCGGGACAAGCCCGACCACTCGTTCCCGGCGTCGGCGCGCCAGGCCAAGGTCGCCGAGGTCACGTCCCACATCGACGCCGACCAGACCTTCCGGTACGGAGACGCATCCGGCGACGACAACCGGATCCACGTCGACGACGAGTTCGCCCGTAGCGTCGGCCTGCCCGGGATCATCGTCCATGGCCTGTGCACCATGGCCATGTGCGGGGCGGCCGTGGTGGACACGGTCGCCGGCGGTGACCCAGTCCGCCTGAAGCGACTGGCCGTGCGCTTCTCCAAGCAGGTCCTGCCCGACTCCGACCTGGTCACCTCCATCCACGCCGTCGGCCACGACAGCGGCCTCGCCGTCTACGCCTTCGAGGCGACCAGCCGGGGCGACCGGGTCATCCGGGACGGCCGGGCCGAGGTGGCGGGCTAGGTGCCCACCCTCCGGCTGTTCGCCTCCGCGCGGGAGGCGGCCGGTGTGGCGCGGGTGGACCTGGAGGGGTCGACGGTGGCGGAGGTCCTGGAGGAGGCGCGGGGCCGCTTCGGCGAGCGGTTCACCGCCGTGCTCGCCACGTCCCGGGTGTGGGTCAACGGCCAGCCGGCCGACGACAGCACGCCGGTCTCGGGCTTCGACGTGGTGGCGGTGCTGCCGCCGGTGTCCGGAGGGGCGGCGGCCGAGGCGGCCCGCCCGCTGCGCCTGGTCCCCGAGGCTCGACCCCCGCGCCGACGGGCGCCACTTCTGCCTTCCTCGCCGCCGGAGTGGCTCCCGCCGGTGGAGGCCACCGCCCATGAGCGGCTCGTCGGTCCCCGATCGCTGCGCCTGGTGCCGCCGTCGGCTCCTCCGCCTCGACCCGCACCCGCGCCGACCGGCCCCCTGAGCGGGCGAACCAGCCCGAGCGGCCCCTCGAGCGGGCGAACCAGCCCGGCGCTGGCCCGAGCCGTTCCGGACGCGGCCCCGTCAGCGGTCCCCGAACCCGCCTCCGAGACGCGGCCGGAGGCGCCGACGACCCGCACGAAGCCGGGTCCCGCCCTCGCCGTGGTGCAGAAGAGCTCGCGACCTCACGGGCGCCTCGGCCTGGCCTGGGCCGTCGTCGTCACCGCGGCCACGGCGTTCGGACCGGGGTGGCTGGCGATCTGGCTGGCGGTGGTCGCCTTCGTGGCCGCCTCTCAGACGGCCATGGTGTGGCGCGCCCGCAACGAGCGCCCGCTCCCCGCCTTCGCCGCGGCCACGGCCGCGGCCCTGCCGCTGGCCGCCCTGTCGGGCGTGGCGGCCATGAACACGGTGATCGTGGTGGCCGTGGTCGCCACCCTCGCCGCCCGGCTAGGGGCGCCCACGAAGGCACCGTCACGCGACGTCGCCCTCACCCTCGTCATCGGCGTGGCCGTGGGGCTGGCCGCCGCCTCCCCTGTAATGCTGCGGGAGATCAACGTCCACGCCCCGTTGTTCCTGCTCGCCCTGGCCGGGATCTACGACGCCGGCGCCTACCTGGTCGGCACCGGCGCGTCGTCGCCATGGGAGGGCCCGGCCGCCGGAGTGGCCGCCACCATCCCGGTGACCATGTTCGCGGCCATCGTCCTGGTGCCGCCCTTCGGCGGGGCGGCGCCCATCGTGCTGGGCGCGCTGGCCGCCGTGCTGGTCCCGTTCGGGCCAGTGGCCGGGTCGGCGCTGCTGGGGGACGCCACGTCGCACGCGCCCGCCCTCCGCCGCCTCGATTCGCTGCTGGTGCTGGGCCCCATCTGGGCCTGGTGCGCGGCGGCCTCGCTGCTGTAGCGGGGGCCGACCGGCGGCCGAGGGTCAGGCCTTCTTGGTCTCCCAGAAGATGGTGTCGATCTCGCCGACGAGGTCGAGCAGCTTCTGACCGGTGGCCGGATCGGTGGAGCTCTTGGTGGCGCCGGCCGCCTTGGTCGCGTCCCAGAACAGCTGGTGCAGCTGCGGGTACTTCTCCAGGTGGGGCGGCTTGAAGTAGTCGGTCCAGAGCACCCACAGGTGGTGCTTCACCAGGTCGGCCCGCTCCTCTTTGATCTGCACCGCCCGCAGCTTGAAGACGTCGTCGTCGGACCCCTGGTACTTCTCCTGGCACGCCTTGACCGACTCCGCCTCGATCCGGGCCTGGGCCGGGTCGTACACGCCGCACGGGAGGTCGCAGTGGGCGTGGACCGGCTCGGGGGGACTCAGGCGGTCGACGAGGGCAGTGAGGCGGGAGAGGAGGGCCATACCTAGACTCCTTCGTCTGGTGGGATCGTGTCGCGGGCGACACTACCTTCTCGCCGTCACCGCTCTGGCGGTCGCCTCGGTGTGGCGGCGGACAGCTCGGGTGGCGGTGAGGGGCGACAGCATGCGCCCGGCGCTCGAACCGGGCGACCGGCTGCTCGTGGTCCGCGGCCGGCGGCCCCGGCCCGGCGACGTGGTGGCCGTAGCCGAACCCCGGGAGGGCGGTCGCCTGGTGGTCAAGCGGGTGGCGGAGGTCGACGGGGCCGGCGTCACCGTTCTCGGCGACAACGCCGGGGCCAGTACCGACAGCCGCCACTACGGGCCCGTGGCTCCGGGCGCGGTGCGAGGCCGCGCCGTATGGCGCTACTGGCCGGAGTCGCGGCGGGGCCGGCTGTAGCCTTGGCACATGTGGACTGACGACGTCGAGCGCGTCCTCGCTCCCGAGTACCTGGGCGACGTCACCAGCCGCCCGATCGAGGAGATCCGGGCCATGCGGGCGGAGTGCCGGGCCGTCGAGGACAAGGTCTCCTACCTGCGTCGCCTGGTCCAGGGCCGGCTCGACATCGTGGCCGCCGACCGCCAGCGCCGAACGGAAGGGCGCGCTCCGAGCGACCTGTCCCCGCTGGTCGACCGGTTGCCGGAGATCCTGAGTGACAAGGTCCACGCCCCCGGCCCCGGGCGGCTCCCGAGCTCCTTGATCCCGCCGGACGACGACGACCTCACCGCCGAGCTCGACGCGGTCGCCGGACCGGGCGCCCTCGACGCCCTGCCCGAGCTGTCCGACGAGGAGGTGGCGGCCCTGGCCGACCGCCTGCAGACCTTCGAGCGCCAGGTGTCCGAGCGCCGCAAGGCTCTTTTCGGCCGGATCGACGCTCTTCAGGCGGAGCTGACCCGGCGGTACAAGACCGGCG
>JALYGL010000295.1 GCA_030777125.1 Actinomycetota bacterium | reverse complement strand
AGGGCCAGGGCGGTGAGGGTGGTGCCCATGCCCCGCTTCTCGGAGTTGCTCTGGGCCAGGTCCCACACCGCCTGGTTGGCGGCCAGCACGGCCTGCACCAGCCCCTCGGCGCTGTGGTCGGTGAACGCGGTGCGCAGCGTGTCGACCGAGGTCTGGGCCGCGACCTCGCCGGCCTGGTGGCCGCCCACGCCGTCGGCCACCGCGAACAGGCCCTCGTCGGCCAGGTAGCGGTCCTCGTTGATCTGCCGGACCCGTCCCACGTCGGTGGCCGCCCCGGCCCGCAACCCCGTCACACCAGCTCCAGAACGGTCTTGCCCACCTGCAGCTGGTCGCCCCGCTTCAGGGGCGCGGCGGAGCTCACCTTCCGGCGGTTCAGGAAGGTGCCGTTGGTGGAGCCCAGGTCCTCGACGAACATCTGGCCGTCGCGGCGGAAGAGGCGGGCGTGCAGCTGGGACACGAACGTGTCGTCGTCGAGGGTGATCTGGCAGCCTACGGCCCGACCCACGGTGAGCTCGTCGGCCAACTCGTACGTGCGCCCCCGGCGGTCGGCGGGCTCGACCACCCGCAGGCGGGTGCCCTTCTGGGCCGGGGCGGCGGACGCAGCCCAGCCCCGCGAGCCGCCGACCGGCGTCGCCACCGGCGGAGCGACCGCGGCCTGCCGACCGCTGACCTCCACCCACACCGCCCGCAGGACGCGGAAGAAGAAGAGGTAGAGCAAGGCCAGGAAGCAGAACTTGAGGATGGTGAGCAGCGACTCGGGCATCCCTAGGACGCCTCGAACCGCACCTTGGTGCCGCCCACGGTGATCACGTCGCCGTCGCTGATCGCCCGTTCCTTCACCCCGGCGCCGTTGACCCGCGTGCCGTTGGTCGAGCCCAGGTCGACGACCACGAAGCCGTTGCCCTGACGACGGACCTCGGCGTGGCGCCGGCTCACGTTGGGGTCGGACAGCACGATGTCGCACTCCGGGAGGCGGCCGATCGACACCGGGTCCTCGCCCACCACCACCCGCTGGCCGTCGTCGAGCACCAGGGAGCCGGCGGCCGCCCCGCCCGGCGCCTCCCGCATCTCGCCGGCCACCAGGAACTCGCCCATGCCCAGGTTGTCGTCGCACGTCAGCTCCACGTGGACGGGGCCCACGAACAGGTAGCCCTCGTCGCGGGCGTGGTCGCGGACGGCCTCGCTCAGCTCCCGGGTCAGGACCTCGGCGTAGGTCTCGAACTGGCGGTTGTCGTCGGGACTGAGGGCGACGGTGAAGTGGTTGGGCGCGATGAGGCCGTTCACCCCCACCGTGCGGTGGAGGTCCATCTCCCGGGTGATGCGGCGACCGAGCTCCACAGGCTTGACCCCGCTGCGGAATGTCTTGGCGAAGACGCCCTCGACCAGCCGCTCCAGCCGCTGCTCGAACTGATGCAGTCCCATCTGTCCGGCGAGCATACCCACGCCGGCCCGGGTAGCCTCCTAGGGCCGCGGGCGAGTGGCGGAATTGGCAGACGCGCAGGATTCAGGTTCCTGTGTCCGAAAGGACGTGGGGGTTCAAGTCCCCCCTCGCCCACCGCAAAAGTGCAGTTCAGACGGGATGGTCCGGCGCGAGTATTCCATCGTGCGAGTACGCGTCGGCACGCTCGAGCAGTTGCAGAGCGACGGCCGGCTGCTGGCCAAGGCCGGCAACCACGGCGTGTGCGTCTTCTGGCACGACGGCCGGGCGTACGCCCTCGACGACCGGTGCCCCCACATGGGGTTCCCCCTCCACCGGGGCACGGTCGAGGAGGGCCTGGTCACGTGCCACTGGCACCACGCCCGTTTCGACCTGGCGTCGGGCGGCACGCTCGACCCCTTCGCCGACGACGCCCGCGCCTTTCCCGTGGAGGTGATGGACGGCGACGTGTGGCTGGTCGTCGACGGCGCCGACGGCCGGGTCGACCTGCACCGGCGCCGGCTGTCGGAGGGCCTGGAAGGCGGGCTCACCCTGGTCACGGCCAAGGCCGTGCTCGGGCTGCTGGAGGCGGGCGTGGCGCCGGCCGAGATCGTCCGCGTGGGCCTGGACTTCGGCACCGCCAACCGGGCCGAGGGGTGGGGCGCGGGGCTCACCGTGCTGGTGGCCATGGCCAACCTGTTGCCCTGGCTGGACCCGGCCGACCGGCCGCTGGCCCTGGTGCACGGGCTGGCCTTCGTCGCTCGCGACACCCGCAACCACCCGCCCCGCTTCCCGTTGGCGCCGCTGGAGACGGCCGACGTCCCCCTCTCCCGGTTGGCCACCTGGTACCGCCGGTTCATCGAGACCCGGGCCGGCGACGCGGCCGAGCGCACGCTGGCCACCGCCCTGGCCGGTGGCGCCGACCCCTCCGGCGCGGCCCACATGATGCTGGCCGCGGCCACCGACCACGTCTTCCTCGACGTCGGCCACACGCTGGACTTCACCAACAAGGCGTTCGAGGCCCTCGACCACGTGGGCTGGGAGGCCGCCGGCCGCGTCCTGCCGACGCTGGCCCACCAGACGGCGGGGGCGTCGAGGGCGGAGGAGAGCGGGCGGTGGCGCCACCCGTACGACCTGGCCGCGCTGGTCGAGCGTACCAACGATCGCCTCCCCGGGCTGCTGGCCGACGGGGCCGAGCGCCACGGGTCGTTCGACGACGTGGCCGGCCTCGGTCGGCGGCTGCTGGGCGACGACCCGGAGAAGGTGGTGGAGTCCATCTGCGCGGCGATCACCGCCGGGGCCACCCCGGAGCAGCTGGGCCGGGCTGTGGCCTTCGCCGCCGCCCTGCGCATCACCCGGTTCCACGTCCAGAACGACTTCGGCGACTGGAACGCCGTCCACCACGGCTTCACCACCGCCAACGCCCTGCACCAGGCCCTGTGCCGCTTCCCGT
>JALYGL010000294.1 GCA_030777125.1 Actinomycetota bacterium | reverse complement strand
ACGAGCAGGACCAGGACGAAGCGGTGACGCCTCGAACGCCGGTAGACAGCCACGAAGGGCTACCCCTTATCGCTCGCCAGCGTTCGAGAGGACCTGCCGGAGGACGTTGAACTCCTCCAGGCACTGGCCGGCGCCGAGGGCCACGGAGTACAGAGGGTTCTTGGCGATGACGATGGGCATCCCGGTCTCACTCGAAAGACGGACGTCGAGGCCATGGAGCAGGGCCCCACCGCCGGTGAGCACGATCCCCGTCTCCATGATGTCGGCCGCCAGTTCGGGCGGCGTCTTGTCGAGCGTAACCTTCACCGAGTCGATGATGGCACCGACCGGCTCTTCGAGGGCCCGGCGGATCTCCTCGGTGCTCGTCACCACCGTCTTGGGTAGACCGGTGACCAGGTCGCGACCACGGATCTCGGCGTGCAGCTCGTCCTGGAGCGGAAAGGCCGAGCCCATGGCGATCTTGATCTCCTCGGCCGTGCGCTCGCCGAGGGCCAGGCTGTACTCCTTCTTGATGTATTGAATGATGGCCTCGTCGAGCTCGTCGCCGCCGATGCGGACCGACTGGCTGGTGACGATGCCCCCGAGGGAGATGACCGCCACCTCGGTGGTGCCGCCGCCGATGTCGACGACCATGTTCCCCGTGGGCTCGTGGACGGGGAGGCCGGCGCCGATGGCCGCGGCCATGGGCTCCTCGATGATGAAGGGCGTCTTGCGGGCACCGGCGTACTCGGCCGCCTCCTGCACCGCCCGCTTCTCCACCCCGGTGACGCCCGACGGCACGCAGATCACCATCCGGGGCTTGGCCCACCGCCGCTGGTGCACCCGGGTGATGAAGTACCGCAGCATCTTCTCGGTGATCTCGAAGTTGTTGATCACCCCGTCGCGCAGCGGCCGCACGGCCTGGATGTGGCCGGGCGTGCGCCCGATCATGCGCTTGGCCTCCAGCCCGACCGCCAACGGACGGCCGTCCTTCACGTTCACGGCCACCACCGACGGCTCGTTCAGGACGATGCCGCGCCCGCGCAGGTAGACCAGGGTGTTGGCGGTGCCGAGGTCCACGGCCATGTCTCGACCAAGGAATCCGGAGAAGAAGTTGTCGGACATGGATGGCTCCGCGCCTGGCCGGGTTACGCAAGGCTACGCGCCCCGACGGTGGGTCACAAGGCGGGGAAGAACAGGCCGATCTCCCGGGCTGCCGATTCCGGGGAATCACTGCCGTGGACCAGGTTCTCAGTGAGGTCGACGGCCAGGTCGCCGCGGATCGTGCCCGGGGCCGCCGAGCGGGGGTTGGTGGCGCCCATCATGGTGCGGACCACGGCGGGCGTCTCCTCGGGGCCTTCGACCACGAGAAGCAGGGCCGGGCCCCGGGTCATGAACGCCACCAGGCTCTCGTAGAACGGCTTTCCGGCGTGCTCGCCGTAGTGGCGTTCGGCGGTCTCCCGGTCGACCGTGCGCAGCTCGGCCGCCACCAGGCGCAGGCCCTTGGCCTCGAGCCGGCCGACGATGGCTCCGGCCAGGCCTCGCTCGACGGCATCGGGCTTGCAGATCACGAGTGTCCGGTCCATAGGACGGGGGAGGCTACCCGAGCCCGACGGGGCCCCTGCGGTACGGTCGGTGGCGGACCCGGCGGTACGCTCGGGAGCGGAATGGTCCTGCGATTCGCCGCCGACGGGGTGGCCGTCGCCCACCTGGGCTTCGTCGGCTTCCTGCTGGCCGGCGGGTTCCTGGCCCGGCGGAGCCCGGTCGTGGCCCGGGCCCATCTCGGCGCCCTGGCTCTCAGCGCGGCGATCT
Organism: Actinomycetota bacterium; assembly: GCA_030777125.1. Lineage (GTDB taxonomy): Bacteria > Actinomycetota > Acidimicrobiia > Acidimicrobiales > AC-14 > JALYGL01. The sequence goes on along the minus strand of JALYGL010000294.1, from coordinate 1,716 downwards.
ACGGGGGTGGCTTCGACTGCCCGCTCACCGACCTGGAGAAGTCGCTTCGCCACCTGGCCGGTGGCCCCGTCTACGCCGACGGCTTCATCGCCCACTACCTGGTGTCGCCCGTCCACCCCGGCGGCATGACCGACGCCGTCGGGCGCACCCTCTTCGGCGCCGTCGTGGCTGTGACCGCTCTGGCCTACGGGCCCGGGTTGGTGCGCCGGCGCCGGTCTCAGCCGGTGGTCAGCGCGGCCCGGGCCGCACCGACGACGTAGAGCGAGCCGGTCACCAGGACGAGCTCGTCGGGCCGGGCCAGGGCGAGGGCCGTGGCCAGCGCCTCCGGGACCGACGACGCCTCCTCGGTGGCCGCCCCCAGGGCGCGGGCGGCGGCGGCCACGTCCGCCGCGGGAAGGGCCCGAGGAGACGGCGGGGGGCAGGTGACGACCAGCCGGGCCGACCCTGCGTCGAAGGCCTGGAGCATGGCCCTCGGGTCGCGCCCCTGGAGCATCCCGACCACGAGGACCCGGCCGGCCACGCTCCCGAACGCCTCTTCGACCGCCGCCGCCGCCGCCCACGCCCCCGCCGGGTTGTGGGCGCCGTCGAGCACGCAGAGGGGATTGCGGGCCATGACCTCCATCCGGCCCGGGAGGGTGAGCCCGGCCATTGCGTCGGCCACGACCTCCTCGCTCAGGGGGGCGGCGAAGAAGGCCTCGGCCGCGGCCAGCGCGGCGGCAGCGTTGTCGGCCTGGTAGGCCCCGTGCACGGGCAGGTAGATCCCGGGGTAGGTGGCGCCGGGCGTGTACAGGTCGACGACCCGGCCCTCATGGGCCAGCCGGTTCGACCGGCACCCGAAGTCCGGTCCCCTGTGCCAGACGTCGGACGCGCTGCCCTGCTCGAAGATCCGGGCCAGGCCGGGATCGGTCTCGCCCAGCACCAGCGTGCTGCCCGGCTTGACGATCCCGGCCTTCTCCCGGGCGATGTCGGTGAGCTCGGGCCCCATGGTCTCGGCGTGGTCGAGGCTGACGTTGGTGACGACGGCCACCTGGGCGTCGACGATGTTGGTGGCGTCCCACCGGCCCCCGAGCCCCACCTCGACCACGGCGACGTCGACGGCGACGTCGGCGAACCACCGGAAGGCGGCCGCGGACAGGACCTCGAAGTGGGTCGGGCGCGAGCCGATCAACGGCTCCGTCCGGGCGACCGCCTGCAGCACCTCCACCAGCTCGTCGTCGGGGATGGGCTCGCCGCCGTACGAGAGCCGCTCGTTCACGCGCTGCAGGTGGGGACTGGTGTAGGTGCCGACGGCCAGACCGCGGGCGCCGAGGAGGGCGGTGAGCATCCGGGCCGTCGACCCCTTGCCGTTCGTTCCCGTCAGGTGGATGACGGGATAGGCGTGCTGCGGCTCGCCCAGGAGCTCGGCCAGGCGGGAGATGCGCTCCAGGCGCAGGGCCGCGGCGCGGGGCGCCACGTCGGTCTCGAGGTTGACGTGGTCGGCGAGGAAAGCGAGGGCGCCGGAGAGGTCGACGGCGACCGCCTCAGGTGCTCAGCTGGCCAGCTTGTGCAGCCGGGCCTCGGCCATGTCGGCCACGCTGCCGGCCCGCCGCCGGGCCTTCTTGGCCGCCTTCGCCGCCGCCTTGCGCGCCTTGCGGCCCTTTCGGCCCAGGATCGGGCCCGCCGACCGGGCCGTCTCCATCAGGTACAGCGCCTTGCGCCGGGCCCGCCGCCCGGCCC
>JALYGL010000293.1 GCA_030777125.1 Actinomycetota bacterium | reverse complement strand
GCCTGGGGCGGTGAGGGCGCGGGCGGGGGCCACGGCCCTGCTGGTGCTGACGGCCACGCTGGCCACCGCCGGGCCCGCCGCCGCGTCATCCGCTCGGGTCACCGCTCGGGGCTCTGCCAACCCCCTGGAGGACGCCCGCCGGGCTGCGGGCCGGACGTCGTTCGTGGGCGTCATGCAGGTGCGCTGGCTGGACGGGTCCCAGCCCAGGGTGGAGCGGGTCACGGTCGAGGCCGATCGGGGCTCGCTGGTGTTCAAGGGCCGGACCCAGCTGATGGCCGCGCCCACGTCCGAACGCCTGGTCCAGCACGGCGACGGCTGGGACGTGATATGGCCCGCCGGCCTGGGCCCCGGGACGCGCCCGGACGCAGCGGCCAAGTACGTGATCGACGACCGGCCGGGCCCCCCCGTGGCCGGCCTCCCCACCACCGTGTACGACATCCGGCGCGACGGCCGCCTCCGGGAGCGTCTCCACCTGCACTCCGACACGTCGCTGCTGCTCAGCCGGGAGCAGTTCGACGACGGCGGGGCGGTGGTTCGCTTCGTCGGGTTCGAGGCGTTGAAGCTGGAGCCGTCGGCGCCGGTCGTGACCCCGGCCCCGACGGACCGCCGACGTCACGTCCCCCGGGCTGTGAGCGTGGCCGACGGATCGAACCTGGCCGAGGGGTTCCAGCGACTGGGCGTCTACCGGCGCTCGGGGGTGATCCAGGCCCTGTACAGCGACGGGCTCTACGACCTGTCCGTGTTCCAGCAGCAGGGACGGCTGCGGCGGGGTGACCTCCCGGCCGGAGGGGCGGAGGTCGACGTGGGTGGATCGACCGGGTGGCGGTACGCCTGGCCGGGCGGGAACCTGGTGGTCTGGCAGGCGGGCGACAGCGTGTTGACCACGGTCAGCGACGCCCCGCTCGACCAGATCCTGGCTGCGGCCCGGTCGGTGCCGCGTCCTGCGCCCCGGCAGGCCTCGTTCTGGGCGAAGCTCCGGGCCGCCTGTGCCACCCTGGTCCAACCGTTGGACGGGTGACGTCGAGCAGCCGGTCAGGTGGCGGCGTTCGCCGCCCGCTCCATCCGCCGCCGCCGGGCGATCCGGCGCCGCTCCCGCTCCGAGGCGCCGCCCCAGACACCGTGGTCGATGCCGTTGCGCAGGGCGTACTCGAGACACGGAACCTTGACCGGGCAGGTGGCGCAGACGCGCCGGGCCACCTCGACGCCAACGCCGTCGCTGGGGAAGAACAACGAGGGCGATTCCCTGCGGCAGTTGCCCTCGGCCATCCAGTTGTTGTCCATTGCCCTCCTCGCTGGGCGCTTCCCTCCCCTAACGGGCGGGGCGCCGGAGTGGTTCCAGACCTCAGTACGGAGGGAAGGACCTGCCTGGATCGGACCGCAGGGTCCGTACCCCTTCGATGCACGCGCGGAGGTCTGACATGGACAGGACGACGGTCTGGCACGTCCCGGACGACACCGGTAGTGAGGGTGGCCGGCCGCCCTCGGGCGCGGCTCCGGCGGATCGCCCGATCGGCGCCGGGTGGCGGTGGTTGGTCGCAGCCGTCTTCGGTGCCGTTGTCGGTGGCGCCGTCTCCGGGGGCATCGTCGCCGCCCTCGACGACGACCGGGGCCCGGCCTCGACGTCTGCCCGGCCGTCCACCGTCGTGGGTCCCCAACTCGACGTCGCCGCCATCCTCGACCAGGTCGAGCCGGCGGTGGTGTCCATCAGTACGACGGGGTTCAACCGGGGGAACTTCCTGAGCCCGACGCCGAGCTCGGGCGCGGGCACGGGCATGATCCTCACGCCCGACGGCGACGTTTTGACGAACGCCCACGTCGTCGCCGGCGCCAGCCGCATCGAGGTGAAGTTGACGTCCGGCGCCACCATGTCCGCCACCCTCGTCGGCAGCGACACCACCAACGACGTGGCCCTGCTCAGGCTCAAGGGCGCGAGCGGCCTCCCGACGGTCAAGCTCGGCCGGTCGGCCGATCTCCAGGTGGGCGACGGGGTGGTCGCCATCGGGAACGCCCTCGGCCTCCCGGGCGGGCCCACGGTCACGTCCGGCATCGTCTCCGCGCTCGACCGGGCCATCGGCGGGGACGACGAGCGCCTCGAGCACCTGATCCAGACGGACGCGGCCATCAACCCGGGCAACTCCGGGGGCCCCCTGGTCAACGCCGGCGCCGAGGTGGTGGGCATGAACACTGCGGTGATCCAGAGCGCGGGCGGCGGCAGTGAGGCCCAGAACATCGGGTTCGCCATCTCGGTCGACACCTTTCGTCCCATCGTCGATGAGCTCCGCCAGGGCGGCGAGCGCATCGAGACCCGGGCCTTCCTCGGCGTCGTCACCCAGACCGTCACAGACGACATCCGGGCCCGCCTCGGTCTGGCCGCTCCCAACGGTGCCCTGGTCGTCGACGTGGAGCCCGGCTCCCCGGCCGACGCGGCCGGGATCCGACCGGGTGACGTGATCACCGGCCTCGGTGGCGACCGGGTCACGTCGTCGGACGGCCTGGGGA
>JALYGL010000292.1 GCA_030777125.1 Actinomycetota bacterium | reverse complement strand
ACCTCCAGGGCGGGGCGTCGGTGGTGCTCCAGCCCCGCAACGACGTGCCTTCGGGCGTGATCGACCAGGCCATCGAGATCATCCGCAGCCGGGTCGACGCCCTGGGGGTGGCCGAGCCCGACATCACGCGCCAGGGGGAGTCGATCATCGTCCAGCTGCCGGGGGTGGCCAACACCGACCGGGCCGTGCAGGTCGTCGGCCAGACGGCCCAGCTGTTCTTCCGGCCGGTGCTCCGGGAGCTCGGCCCCGAGCCGGTGGCCACGACCACCACCGCACCGACCACGACGACGACGGCGGCGGCCGACGCCACCACGCCCACCACCGCCCCCCTGCCCGACCTGACCAGGATCACGCCGCCGGAGGAGAACGCGCCCGACAAGTCGGTCGTCCTTCCGGAGAGAGACGCCAACGGTCGCGTCGTCCAGCGCTACCTGCTGGGGCCGGCGGCCGTAAGGGGCGATGCCCTGTCCGGGGCCAATGCCTCCGTCAACCCCACCAACGGGACGTGGGAGGTCAGGTTCACGCTCACCGGCGAGGGCAGCCGCCAGTGGAACGAGATGGCGCGCCAGGTAGGCGTCAACGGGCGCATCGCCATCGACCTCGACGGGGTGGTGAAGTCGGCGCCGAGCCTTCAGACCACCGACTTCCCGGGCGAGGCCCAGATCACCGGGAACTTCACCGAGAGCCAGGCCAAGGACCTGGCCCTCGTCCTGCGGTACGGGTCGCTGCCCGTGCAGCTCGACCGCCAGACGGTGCAGACGGTGTCGGCCACCCTGGGGAAGGACTCGCTGCGGGCCGGGATCCTTGCCGGACTGGTCGGCCTGGGCCTGGTGGCCCTGTACATGCTGGTGTACTACCGGGCCCTGGGCATCGTGGTGTGGCTGGGGCTGCTCCTGTCCGGGGCGCTGATGTACTCGCTGGTCACCATGCTGGGCCAGACCACCGGCCTGGCCCTCACCCTGGCCGGCGCCACCGGGATCATCGTGTCGGTCGGCGTCACCGTCGACTCCTACGTCGTCTACTTCGAACGGCTCAAGGACGAGATCCGCTCCGGCAAGACCATCAGGTCGTCGGTCGACCGGGGCTTCTCCAGGGCCTTCCGCACCATCCTGGCTGCCGACACGGCCTCGTTCATCGGCGCCATCGTGCTCTACCTGCTCAGCGTGGGATCGGTGCGGGGCTTCGCCTTCTTCCTCGCCATCTCCACCCTCCTCGACGTCTTCGTGGCGTTCTTCTTCACCCGGCCCATGGTCATCCTGCTGGGCCGGAGCCGGTTCTTCACCGAAGCCAGGTGGGTCGGCGTGGCCCGGGGTCTGGCCGCGCCCGCCGCCGTACCGGCCGGGAGCACGGCATGAGCGGCCCGGAGGCCGGCCGATGAGCAACCGCCAGTCGCTCCGGCACCGGCTGTACCACGGCGAGACCGCGTTCGACTTCGTCGGCCGCCGTCGGCGGTGGTTCGCGTTCTCCGCCCTGGTCGTCCTGGCCGGCGTCGTCTCGCTGGTCACCCAGGGCCTGAACTACGGGATCGACTTCAAGGGCGGGACGTCGTGGGAGGTCAAGGCCCCGGGGGTCAGCGTGGCCGAGGCGCGCGACGCCCTCAGGCCGGTGGGTCTGGCCGACGCCAAGATCCAGCTCCAGGGCAGCGATCTGCTGCGGGTGCAGGACGACCGGCGCACGGCCGAGGAGCAGGCCAAGGTCACCGAAGCGCTGGCCCGCGTCGCCGGCGTGGCCGCGGCCGAGGTCAGCGTCAACGACGTGGGCCCGTCCTGGGGCCAGGACGTCACCAACAAGGCCCGCAACGCCCTGGTGGTGTTCTTCGTCCTCATCACCGCCTACATCTCGCTCCGGTTCGAGTGGAAGATGGCGGTGGCGGCCATGGCCGCGGTCGTGCACGACATCCTGGTCACCGTCGGGGTGTACTCGCTGTCACGGTTCGAGGTCACCCCGGCCACGGTGGTGGCCTTCCTGACCATCCTCGGGTACTCGCTCTACGACACCATCGTGGTGTTCGACAAGGTGGAGGAGAACGCGCGCGGCCTGGCCTCCTCTGGTCGCCAGACCTACTCCGACATGGTGAACCTGTCGATGAACCAGGTGCTCATGCGGTCGCTGAACACGTCGCTGGTCGCCATCCTGCCCATCCTGTCCATCCTCCTCATCGGTGCCGGGGTCCTCGGCGCCACCACCCTCAAGGACTTCGGCCTGGCCCTGCTGGTGGGCCTCCTCACCGGGGCGTACTCGTCGATCTTCATCGCCGCACCCGTGCTGGCCATGCTCAAGGAGCGTGAGCCCCGCTACACCGCCGTGCGCCAGCGGGTGGCGGCCAAGGGCGGAGGGACCGGACTGCTCACCCCGGCGGCGGCCGCGGCCATGTCCGGCGGAGGCGGCGGAGGCGGGCGAGCCCGTCCGGCGGCGAAGAAGGGTGGCGGCCGGGCGGCTGCGGCCGACGACGACGACCTGCTCGTCCCGTCGGCCAAGAGCCCGGTGGCGGCGGCCGGAGCCCCGGCCCGACCGGCCAACCGGCCGGGCAACCGACCGGCCAACCGGCCCAACGCTCCTCGACCGCGGAAGAAGGGCAAGAAGCGCTAGGCGGCGCGGGGCAGGAGGCCCGCGCCCCTACGGACGCCGGCCCTGCCGTCGCACCTCTCCTGCGTCGGGCCGCAGCAGCCCCAAGACGATCTTCATGGCCGTGACTTGCCCGCTCCGTTGGGCCCGAGGAGGCCGAAGAGGACGCCCGGCGGGACGGTGAGGGTGAGGTCGTCGACGGCCACCAGGTCGCCGTACCGACGGGTCAGATCGACCAGTTCCAGCACCGGTTCTCCGCTCGTTCGGTCCCAGCCCGGTCCCGACCTCAGCGACGGCCCGGCGGTATGGTCCCTTGAATGGGACACCGGCGTTCGCTGGAGGATCACATCCGCGACGTCCCCGACTTTCCCAAGCCGGGCATCCTGTTCAAGGACATCACTCCGCTCCTGGGCGACAGCGAGGCATTCCGGTCCACGGTCGACGCCCTCGCCGGCCACTTCGCCGGCCACAGGGTCGACAAGGTGCTGGGTGTGGAGGCGCGCGGGTTCATCCTGGCCGCGCCGGTGGCCTACCGGTTCGGCGCCGGGTTCGTCCCGGTGCGCAAGGCGGGCAAGCTCCCGTGGAACACCGAGACCGAGGAGTACGACCTCGAGTACGGGACCGACCGCCTGGAGATCCACCGCGACGCGGTCAGGGCCGGCGACCGGGTGCTCATCGTCGACGACGTGATCGCCACAGGGGGGACGGTGGCGGCCACCATCCGGCTGGTGGAGAAGCTCGGCGCGGCGGTGGTCGGTCTGGGGTTCGTCATGGAGTTGGCCTTCCTCCGTGGACGCGACAAGCTTGAGGGGTACGAGGCCATGTCGCTGATCACGTACGACGAGGGCTAGGGGAGCGCGAGAGGTTGGTCACCGCCGATCGAGTACTGCCGTGGCGGCGAAGTGTCGCCCCCACGGAGGCGCCGGGGGAGGTGCGGGAGGTGCTCCGCCTGTACGCCCAGCGCCACCCCAAGGCGGACACCACCCTGATCACCCGGGCCTACGAGGTGGCCGCCTCTGCGCACTCCACCCAGGTCCGGCGTTCGGGTGACCCCTACATCCAGCATCCGCTGGCCGTGGCCGCCATCCTGGCCGAGCTGGGCCTCGACGACGTCACCCTGGCCGCGGCCCTGCTCCACGACGCGGTGGAGGACACCGGCGTCACGCTCGACGACCTCACCCGCGACTTCAGCGCCGAGGTGGCGGCCATCGTCGACGGGGTCACCAAGCTGGACCGGGTCTCGTTCGACTCGAGGGAGGCCCAGCAGGCGGCCACCATGCGCAAGATGCTGGTGGCCATGGCCAAGGACATCCGCGTCCTGCTGATCAAGCTGGCCGACCGGCTCCACAACATGCGGACCATCGCGGCCATGCCCGTCGAGAACCAGCGCCGCACGGCCCAGGAGACACTCGACATCTACGCCCCTCTGGCTCACCGGCTGGGCATCGCCGGCATCAAGTGGCAGCTCGAGGACCTGGCCTTCGCCACCCTGTACCCGAAGCGATACGCCGAGATCGAGCAGATGGTGTCGACGCGGGCCCCCGAGCGCGACATCTACCTGTCGCAGGTGGTCGACATGGTGCGGGCCCGCATGGACGAGCTCGGCATCCGCGCCGAGGTGGTCGGCCGGCCGAAGCACTTCTACAGCATCTACGAGAAGATGGTCGTCAAGAGCAAGGAGTTCGACGACATCTTTGACCTGGTGGGCATGCGGGTCGTCGTCGACAGCGTGAAGGACTGCTACGCCGCTCTGGGCACGATCCACGCCACGTGGAAGCCGGTCCAGGGCCGGTTCAAGGACTACATCGCCATGCCCAAGTTCAACCTCTACCAGTCCCTGCACACCACCGTCGTCGGGCCCCAGGGCAAGTCGGTGGAGGTGCAGATCCGGACGCGGGAGATGAACCGGCGGGCGGAGGTGGGCATCGCCGCCCACTGGAGCTACAAGGGCGCCCCACCGACGCCGGAGCCGGGATGGCTCCACCGGATCGTCGACTGGCAGCGGGAGACGGACGACCCGCGCGAGTTCATGGAGACGCTCAAGGGCGACCTCGACCAGGACGAGGTGTTCGTCTTCACCCCCAAGGGCAAGGTGGTCACGCTGCCGGCCGGGGCCACGCCGATCGACTTCGCCTACTCCATCCACACCGACGTCGGCCACCGCTGCATCGGCGCCAAGGTGAGCGGGCGGCTCGTGCCCCTCGACTCGACCCTCACATCGGGTGACACGGTCGAGATCTTCACGTCCAAGGTCGAGGGGGCGGGCCCGTCACGGGACTGGCTCCAGGTGGTGGTCACCCCGAGGGCCCGCAACAAGATCCGCCACTGGTTCAGCCGCAGCCGCCGCGAGGAGGCGGTGGAGAACGGCCGGGAGGACCTGGTCCGCCACATGCGCCGCGAGGGCCTGCCTGTGCAGAAGCTGTCCTCGTCGCCCCTGCTGGTCAAGGTGGCCGAGGCCATGAACTACGCCGACCTCGACTCCCTCCACGCCGCCATCGGCGAGGGGCACGTGTCCGCTCACACGGTGGCCCAGCGGGTGGCCAGGGAGATGCGCGGCGGCGACCACGAGGACCAGCTCCCGTCCACCGCCCGCCGGCCGCTGCGCAGCCGTCGCCGAGCCGAGGCCGCCGGCGTCCACGTGGAGGGCCTCGACGACGTGCTCGTGCGCCTGTCGCGGTGCTGCACCCCCGTGCCCGGCGACCAGATCGTCGGGTTCGTGACCGCCGGGCGGGGCGTGTCCGTGCACCGGGCCGACTGCGCCAACGCGGTGGCCCTGTCCGGTCGCATGGGCGACCGCCAGATCGAGGTGGAGTGGGACCGGGAGAGCACGGGTGTGTTCGTGGCGTCCATCGAGGTGGAGGCGCTCGACCGGTCGAAGCTGCTGCGCGACGTCTCCACCGTGCTGGCCGAGAACCACGTCAACATCGTCTCCTGCTACACCCACACCGGCTCGGACCGGGTGGCCCGCCTGCGCTTCGAGTTCGAGCTGGCCGACCCGTCGCACCTCGACTCGCTGCTGTCCACCGTCAAGCGAATCGACTCGGTGTTCGACGCATACCGCGTGGTCCCCGGCGGAGGCCGGTAACCGAAGGCCGCCCGGGGGCCCAGCCGGTAGCCTCCGCGTCCGATGAGCGAGGACCGAAGCGCAGCGGAGGACCGCAGCGACCAGAAGGCAAGGGAGGAGTTCCGGGCCCCCAAGGGCACACGCGACGTCCTGCCGCCGGAGTCGGCGCGGTGGGAGCGGCTGGTGGCTCTGTTCGCGGCGCGGGTGGAGCGGGCCGGGTTCGGGCTGGTGCTGAGCCCCCTGTTCGAGGACGTGGGCGTCTTCACCCGGGTGGGCGAGGGCACCGACGTGGTCCGCAAGGAGATGTACGAGTTCAGCGACAAGGACGGCCGTCCGCTGGCCCTGCGCCCCGAGGGCACCGCACCGGTGGTGCGGGCGTTCGTGCAACACCGGCCGCCGATCCCCTTCAAGGTCTGGTACGCGGCCCCGAACTTCCGCTACGAGCGGCCCCAGGCCGGCCGCTACCGCCAGCACCACCAGCTCGGCGTGGAGGCCATGGGCACCGACGACCCCGACCTCGACGTGGAGGTGGTGTCCCTGGCCTGGTCGGTGTGCCGCGACCTGGGCCTGGCCCAGGTCGACCTGGTGCTCAACTCGCTGGGCGACGACGTCTGCCGGCCCGCCTACCTCGACGCCCTCGGCGCCCACCTGGCGGTGAGGGTGGAGGACCTGTGCGACGAGCACCGGCTCACCGCCGCCACCCATCCCCTGCGGGTCCTCGACTGCAAGCGCCCGTCGTGCGTGGCCGCCACCGCCGGCGCCCCCCGCCTCGTCGACCACCTGTGCGACGCGTGCGCAGCCCACTTCGGCCGGGTGCAGGAGGGCCTCGACCTCCTGGGCGTGCCGTGGCGGCTCGACCCCCGGCTGGTGCGGGGCCTCGACTACTACACCCGGACCACGTTCGAGCTGAAGGCCGCCGCCCTGGAAGTGGCCCAGAACGGCATCGGCGGCGGCGGTCGCTACGACAAGTTGGCCCAGGCCCTGGGCGGCCCGGCGACCCCCGGCATCGGTTTCGGGATGGGCGTCGAGCGACTCCTCCTCGCGTGCGACGTCGAGGGCACGTTCCCGGGCCCGTCCGGCGCGGTCGCGGTGTGGGTCGTCGACACCGCCGGGGGGTCGGCGGCGGTGGCGCTCACGGCCGAGCTCCGAGAGGCCGGGATCGGTACAGACCGCTCGTTCGGCGACCGCTCGATGAGGGCCCAGTTCAAGGCGGCCGACCGCTCAGGTGCCCGCGTGGCGCTGGTGGTCGGCGAGCGGGAGACGGCCGACGGGACGGTCACCGTGCGCGACATGCGGAGCGGTGAGCAGGACGTCGTCCCCCGCGACCAGGTGGTCGACGCGGTGGAGAAGCGGCTGTGACCATGCGGTCGCACCACTGCGGACAGCTGCGGGCCGAGCACGTGGGCCAGGAGGTCAGCCTGTGCGGGTGGGTGGGCGGCCGCCGGGAACACGGCGAACACCTGGCCTTCGTCGACCTGCGCGACCACACGGGCATCGTCCAGTGCGTCGTCGACGGGGCGTCCGACCTGCGCTCGGAGTACGTCGTGCGGGTCCGGGGCACCGTGCGCGAGCGGCCGGCGGGCACCGCCAACCCCAACCTGGGCACGGGTGACATCGAGGTGGGCGACTGCCAGGTCGAGGTGCTCTCGGCGGCCGAGCCGCCGCCGTTCCCCCTCACCGACCGGGTCGACGCCGACGAGGTGCTCCGCCTCCGCCACCGTTACCTCGACCTGCGCCGGCCGGCCATGCAACGCAACCTGCGGTTGCGGGCGGTCGTCAACGGCGCCATCCGCCGGTCGATGGACGCCCAGGGCTTCGTCGAGGTGGAGACACCCATGCTCATCGCGTCCACCCCAGAGGGGGCGCGCGACTTCGTCGTGCCGAGTCGGCTCCAGCCGGGCAGCTTCTACGCCCTCCCCCAGAGCCCGCAGCTGTTCAAGCAGCTGCTCATGGTCGGCGGCGTCGACCGCTACTACCAGATGGCCCGGTGCATGCGCGACGAGGACCTGCGGGCCGACCGCCAGTTCGAGTTCACCCAACTCGACGCGGAGGCGTCGTTCGTCGACCAGGACGACGTCATGGCCTTCATCTCCGAGGCCGTCCTGGCCGCGGTCGAAGAGGTGCGCGGCGAGCGGCCGGGCCCGATCCCGGCCATGACCTGGCAGGAGGCCCAGGACCGGTTCGGCACCGACAAGCCCGACCTTCGCTTCGGCATGGAGCTCACCGAGCTCACCGACGTCTTCGGGAAGACGGAGTTCCGGGCCTTCCAGCCGCCGGCGGCAGTGAAGGGCATCCGGGTCGAGGGCCAGGGAGGGATGGGCCGGTCGCAGCTCGACCGGCTCACCGACCGGGCCAAGGCCCTCGGAGCGGCAGGGCTGGTGTGGATGCGGGTGGCCGATGGCGGCGCCCTCGACTCGCCGGTGGCCAAGTTCCTGTCCGGTGACGAGGCGGCCGCGCTGGTGGCCGCCATGGGCGCCGCCCCCGGCGACCTCCTGCTCATCGTCGCCGGCCACCGGCGGGTGGCCGACACGACGCTGGGCGCGCTGCGGCTCGACCTGGGGCGCATCCCGGTGGCCGAGGGCGGCCTCCGGTTCGTGTGGGTCACCGACTTTCCGCTGTTCGAGGGCGTCGACGCCGACGGCCGGGCCATCCCCGCCCATCACCCGTTCACCATGCCCCACCCTGACGACCTCGATCGCCTGGAGTCCGACCCCACGTCGGTGCGCTCCCTGGCCTACGACCTGGTCCTCAACGGGTGGGAGCTGGGATCGGGCAGCGTCCGTATCCATCGGGCCGACGTCCAGCAGCGGGTCCTCGCCGCCCTCGGGATCGACGCCGAGCGGGCCCAGCGGCGGTTCGGGTTCCTCCTCGACGCCTTCCGCCACGGCGCCCCGCCCCATGCCGGGTTCGCCTTCGGCATCGACCGCCTGGTGGCCCTCCTGGCCGGCGAGGAGAACGTGCGCGAGGTCATCGCCTTCCCAAAGACGCAGTCGGGCACCGACCCCCTCACCGGCGCCCCCGGGCCCCTCGACGCCCGTCAGCTGGCGGAGTTGGGCCTGAAGGTGGTCCCCAAGGACGCCTGAGGCGCCCGACGGACGCCCGTTCCCGGGGCCGGGGTACGGCCTACTTCTTGACCTTGCGGATCAGGCCCTTGGCCTTGTCGGCCACGTTGTCGAGGGTCTCCTTCACCTTGCCGCTGGCCCGGTCGACCTTGCCCTCGCGCTGCAGGTCCTCGTCGTCGGTCAACTTGCCGGCGGCTTCCTTGGCCCGACCCTTGAGCTCGTCCTTGTTGTCCATCGGGGCACTCTCCCTGGATTGAGCGATGAGAGCCATGGTACCGCCGGGTGGTACGTCCGAAGGGGCGCCATCGGCCCGTGGCTGACACGATGGGCCCATGGCTGAAGTACTTGTCACCGAAAAGATCTCCGAAGGCGGGTTGGCCCGCCTGCGCGCCGCCGGCCACCACGTCGACGTGCGCCTCGGGCTGAGCCCGGTCGAGCTCGTCGCCGCCGTGGCCACCGCCAACGCCGTCATCATCCGCTCCGAGACCACGATCACCGCCGAGGTGTTGGAGGCGGGCAGATCCCTGGTGGTGGTGGGCCGGGCGGGGATCGGCCTAGACAACGTCGACGTGGCTGCCGCCACCCGCCGGGGCGTCATGGTGGTCAACGCCCCGTCGTCGAACGTGCTGTCCGCGGCCGAGCACGCCATGGCCCTCCTGCTGGCCCAGGCCCGCAACGTCCCCCAGGCCCATGCCTCCCTGAAGGCAGGCGTGTGGGACCGGTCCCGGTGGCAGGGCGTGGAGCTGCACGGCAAGACCCTGGGCGTCGTGGGCCTGGGCCGGGTGGGCGCCTTGGTGGCCCAGCGGGCCATGGCGTTCGGCATGCGCCTGGTGGCCTACGACCCCTACGTGGCCCCCGATCGGGCCCGGCAGATGGGCGTGGAGCTGATGGACCTGGAGGACCTCGTCGCCGCCGCCGACTTCCTCACCATCCACCTGCCCCGCACGGCGGAGACGATCGGTCTGTTCGACGAGAAGCTGCTTTCGCGGGCCAAGCCCTCGCTACGCATCGTCAACACCGCCAGGGGCGGCATCCTGCCTGAGGACGTGCTGGCCCGAGCCATCGAGGAGGGCACGGTGGCGGGCGCGGCCCTGGACGTGTTCGCCAAGGAGCCCACCACCGAGTCGCCTCTGTTCGGCCTCGACCAGGTGGTGGTCACGCCGCACCTGGGGGCCAGCACCCGGGAGGCCCAGGACAAGGCCGGCGACACCATCGCCGAGCAGGTGATGCTGGCCCTGGCCGGCGACTTCGTCCCCTACGCGGTCAACGTCGACGCCACCGAGGCGTCGGAGACGGTGCGCCCGTTCCTGCCCCTCGGGGAGCGGCTGGGCCGCATCTACGCCTTCTTGAACGAGGGCGTGCCCGCCTCCCTGGAGGTCGAGTACCAGGGCCAGCTGGCCGACTACGACACCCGCATCCTCACCCTCGCCGTGCTCAAGGGTGTGCTGGGCGCGGGCAGTGAGGAGCCGGTGTCGTACGTGAACGCCCCGCAGCTGGCGTCGGAGCGGGGCGTGGTGGTGCGGGAGGCCCGGACGTCCGACGCCCACGACTACGTCAACCTGCTGACCCTTCGCGGCGGCCACCACTCCCTGGCCGGCACCCTCTTCGGGCTGCGCGACGAGGCCCGCCTCGTCATGGTCGACGACCACGCCGTCGACATCCCGCCGTCGTCGAACATGGTGGTGGTGCGCAACGACGACCGGGCGGGGATGATCGGTCTGGTCGGGGTCACCCTGGGCAAGGCAGGGATCAACATCTCCGACATGGACGTCGGCCGGTCCCCCTCGGGCGAGGCCGCGCTGATGGTGCTCTCCACCGACCAGCCCGTGCCCGCCCCGGTGATCGAGGAGCTCCGCCAGGCACCGGGGATCCTCCAAGTCCACACCGTGACGGTGGACTGAGCGCCTCCCCGCGTCGCCGCCTGGCCTAGGAGGGCGGCGGGGTGCGCTTGCGGGGGGCGCCTGCCTTCTTCGCCGTCGCCTTCTTGGTCGTGCCGGCCGCCTTCTTCGCCGCCGCCTTCTTGACCGGCCGCGCCGTGCCGGCCTTGGCCCCCGCCCCGGCCTTCTTCGCCGGCGAGACCTTCTTGATCGTGCCCTTCTTGGCCGGGGGGGCCGAGCTCGCCCTTGTGGCCACGGCCTCGTCGACCGGCGCCGCCGCGGCCGGGGTGGGGTCCGGTGGCGGCTCGGGAGGCGGAGCCACCGTCGGACCGGGGTCGATCACCGGCGCCCGGGCCGCCTCCGGGACCACGGTGAGGGCGGACGGAGCCTCTTCCTCGGCCAGATCCTGGCGGCCGACCGAGGTCAGCATGGCGGGCTCGATCAGGTCGGGCTGGGTGGCCCGCGGCGACTCCGGCAGGACGGAGGTCCACTCGTCGGTTTGGCGGTGCAGGGGCGGCGGAGGCCGCTTGCCCTGGACCAGCTTGAGCACCGCGAACACGATCCCGGCCAGGATGCCGAGACGGATGCCCGCCCGCAGAGACCGCTTGATCACGACTCCGACCCTACTTGACGACCGCCGCCGGGACTGTCACCATCGCTTGCGGATGTCTGTCCACACCTCCTTCTCCGCGCTGCTCCTTACCTAGCGGCGAGCGCCTCCAGGGTGCTCGCCTGAAACCTCTCGTGCCTGCGGGCCCGGGAGGTTTTTTCTTTCTTAGAGAGGATCTGTCCATGAGCGAACGGGTGACCATCTTCGACACCACGCTGCGCGACGGCGAGCAGTCGCCGGGCATCTCTCTCGACGCGGCCGAGAAGCTGGAGATCGCCGAGCAGCTGGCCCGCTTGGGCGTGGACTACATCGAGGCCGGGTTCCCGGTGGCCAGCGACGGTGACTTCGAGGCCGTCCAGGCCATCGCCCGCACCGTCCGCGGACCGGTCATCGCCGGGCTGTCGAGGACGCACCTGGCCGACGTCGACCGCTGCTGGGACGCCTTGCGCGACGCCGAAGCGGCCCGGATCCACGTGTTCATCTCGACCAGCCCCAACCACATGGAGCACATGCTGAAGATGAGCCGGGCCCAGGTGCTCGACGCCATCCGTAGCGGCGTGGCCCGGGCCCGGGAGCACACCGACGACGTGGAGTTCAGCCCCCAGGACGCCACCCGTACGCCGCTCGACTTCATGCTGGAGGTGCTGCAGGCGGCGGTGGAAGCGGGGGCCACGACCCTCAACATCCCCGACACCGTCGGCTACGGGATCCCGTGGGACTTCGGCGCCCTCATCCAGTACATCCGCCGGGAGGTCACCGGCGAGTACGTGACGTCGGTCCACTGCCACAACGACCTGGGCCTGGCCGTGGCCAACTCCCTGGCCGGCGTGCAGGCCGGCGCCCGCCAGATCGAGGTGTGCGTGAACGGCCTGGGCGAGCGGGCCGGCAACGCCGCCCTGGAGGAGGTGGTCATGGCCCTGCGGATCCGGCCCGACCAGTTCCCCGGGCTGGTCACCGGCGTCCACACGGAGGAGCTGGCCCGAACCAGCCGCCTGGTCAGCCGCCTCACCGGGTACCCGGTGCAGTACAACAAGGCGGTCGTCGGTCGCAACGCCTTCGCCCACGAGTCCGGCATCCACCAGCACGGGGTCCTGGCCGAGCGCAGCACTTACGAGATCATCGACGCCGGTTCGGTGGGCCAGGTCGGCAGCCAGATCGTGCTGGGCAAGCACTCCGGCCGCCATGCCTTCGCCGACACTCTCGAGAAGATGGGGATCACCGTCACCGGACCGGTGCTGAACTCGGCGTTCGCCCGCTTCAAGGAGCTGGCCGACCGCAAGGTGCAGATCACCGACGCCGACCTGGAGGCCATCGTGGCCGAGGAGCTGGGCTCCACCGTCGCCGCCGCCTTCGCGTTCGAGGACCTGGAGGTCACCGGCGGCACCGTCGGTGTGCCCCACGCCCGCGTGGTGCTCAGCCGGGAGGGCGAGAAGCTGGAGGCCACCAGCGAGGGCGACGGGATGATCGACGCCGCCTGCAAGGCCATCAAGGCGGCGACGGGCGTCGAGGGCCGCCTCACCGATTTCAACGTGTCCTCTGTCACGGGCGGGATCGACGCCCTCGGCGACGTGATCATCCAGTTGGAGGCCGACGGCGTGCGGGTCTCCGGGCGCGGGGTGTCCACCGACGTGGTGGAGGCGTCGGCCCGGGCCTACCTCGGCGCGGTGAACAAGGTGCTGCGGGTGAAGGGCCGGCCCAGCGAGCGCCGGGCCGAGGTCGGCCCCTAGGGGCGAGGGCGGGGGGTCACATGGACCGCCCTTGATATACTGACCGGGGTCCAGAAGGCGGCTTCCGAAGCTAGTACGTAGCTAGTACGTATCGCGTCAAGGGGTTGTCTTCGCAATGGTTCCTCGTCCCGTTCACGCCGGCGCGGTCAGCCGGTGAACCCCCTCGAACCCGGACAGTTCAGGCTCGATCTGGTTGAACGGACCGGCGTCGAGGCGACGGCCCGCCTGGTGGGGGAGCTCGACCTCTTCACCGCCCCGACGCTGCACGAGGGTCTCCTCGGCTTGTTCGACGCCGGCGTGCGGTCGCTCGCCCTCGACCTGTCCGAGCTCGAGTTCATCGATTCCACCGGTCTGGCCGAGCTGGTGCAGGCCCTGAAGCGTCATCGGGAGTCCGGCGCCGACCTGGTCCTGCAGTCGCCGAGCCGCACCGTGGCCAAGGCCCTGGAGATCTCCGGGCTGGACCGGGTCTTCACCGTCGCCCGGTGCGCCGCCTGATCCCGGAGAAGCGAATTCTCTCAAGGTAGTTTGTTTCGCGGGGGACCCGGGTAGCGACGGGCAACGGTGCCGTCCAGAGCGGGCGGGCACTTTCGTCGTCGCGAGAGGAGACGGGGTGAACCTCCGCGCCAACCGGTCTCCGGTCGCCCTGTGGGACGTCGTCGTACCGACCACCGGCCGGCCGTCCCTCTTCACGCTGCTCGAGGCGCTCCTCGACGGTTCCAGAAGGCCTCCCGGTCGGATCCTCGTGGTCGACGACCGGCGCCGCGCCGGCGCCCCTCTGACCGTGCCCGTCCCCGTCGAGGTCCTGACCACCGGTGGCCGCGGCCCGGCTGCGGCGCGCAACGCCGGATGGCGGGCGGCCACGGCCGAGTGGGTGGCCTTCCTCGACGACGACGTGGTGCCCGCGCCCGACTGGGCCGACCGGTTGGCCGCCGACCTCGACGGCCTTCCCGTCGACGTGGCCGGCAGCCAGGCCGCCGTGCGCGTGCCCCTTCCCGCCGGACGCCGCCCCACCGATTGGGAGCGGCGGGTGGCCGGGCTGGAGACGTCGCGCTGGATCACCGCCGACATGGCCTACCGGCGGTCGGTGCTGGCCGAGGTCGGCGGCTTCGACGAGCGCTTCCCCCGGGCCTACCGGGAGGACTCCGACCTCGGCCTGCGGGCGGCCGACGCCGGGTACCGCATCGTCACCGGGTCCCGGGTCACCACCCACCCGGTGGGCCCTCCGCGGCCGTGGGCCAGCGTGCGAGACCAGGCGGGCAACCGCGACGACGTCCTCATGTACGGCCTCCACGGTCGCGGGTGGCGTGAGGCCTGCGGGGCTCCGGCCGGCCGATGGCGTCGGCACGCGGCGACGACCGCGGCCGGGCTGGCGGGCCTGGCCGGGGTGGCCGCCCGCAGGCCCGACG
>JALYGL010000291.1 GCA_030777125.1 Actinomycetota bacterium | reverse complement strand
GCCGCACCCAAGGCCCAGACCCAGAGCCCCCCTTCGGCCGCCGCGGCCCCGGCCGGCTCCAGCAAGGGCGCCATCGCGGTGGCCGAGGCCAAGAAGCACCTGGGCAAGCCCTACCGCTGGGGCGGCTCCGGGCCGGACTCCTTCGACTGCTCCGGGCTCACCGCTTGGGCGTGGCGGGCCGCCGGTGTCTCGCTCTCGCACTCCGCCTACGCCCAGTGGTTCGAGACCACGAGGGTCCCCACCGACCAGGTCCAGCCCGGCGACCTGCTGTTCTTCGGCCCCAGCGTGGAGGGCATCCACCACAACGCCATCTACGCCGGCAACGGCGAGATGGTGGAGGCGTCGCAGACGGGGACGCCCATCCGGATGCGGGGCTGGCGCTCCAAGGACCTGCTCGGAGCAGGACGCCCCGGCTAGTTAGCGGTACACCCCGTTGTGGCCGACGTTGTAGCGGCCGGGCTGCGGGAACAGGCTGATCCCGTGGGCGCCGGCGCCGGTGGCGATGGTGGTGATGACCTTGCCCGTGGTGGTGTCCACCACCGAGACGCTGCCGTGGTAGCGGTTCGACACCCACAGCTGGCTGCCGTCGGCCGACACCTGGATCATGTCCGGGCTGCCGCCCACCTTCCAGGTCTCCTTGACCGTGCGGGTGGCGAAGTCGATGACCGAGATGGACCCGTCGAGGCGGTTGCTCACGTACAGGAGGGTGGCGTCGCGGCTGGCGTTCAGCCCGTGGGCCCCCGTGCCCGTCTTCAGGAACCCGATCTCGGTCATGCTCTCGGGATCGACGATGGACACGCCGTGCCGGCCCTGGTTGGCCACGTAGAAGACCTTGCCGTCGGGTGACACCTTGACGTCGATGGGGAGGCTGCCCACGGTGGCCCGTCCGACCACCTCCATGGCCTCGGTGTCCACCTTGACCACCTGGCCGCTGAACTCGGTGCTGGCCAGGAAGTACCGGCCGTCGGCCGTGAAGTCGCCGTGGTCGACCCCCGGCCAGGGGATCGAGACGCTCTTGATCTTGTTCCACGTCTGGCGCTCGAAGAAGTCGAGTCGCTTGTAGCGCTCGGCCACGACGATGGCCTTGGTGCCGTCGGGCGTGAAGTAGAGGTTGTAGGGGTCCTCGACCGGGATCTGCCGCACCGCCTTGCCCGACTTCGGGTCGATGACCGTGAAGGTGTTGCTCTCGGTGTTGTTGACGAAGAGCTCGGTCAGGTCCCATGAGGGGGTGACGTGGTGCGGTACCTCCCCCGACCGGAAGCGGTCGATCACCTTGAACGTCGCCGGGTCGATGACGCTCACCGTCCCGGCCGCGCTGTTCGGCACGTAGACGCGCACCGGCACCCCGGTCACGACCGGGCTGAGCTCGTTGCCGAGGGTGTGGGCGTAGACGTTGACGGGCTGGTCCTGAGCGGCGAGCGCGATCGAACCGTCGGCGCCCGGGGCGACCGGGCCCATACCCGGCAGACCCGGACCGAGCGCCGGGCCGGCGACGGCGGCCCGCTCGCCCCCGGGTCGGCCGGCGACGGAAGGCAACAGGTCGCCCCCGAGGACGCCGGGCCCCGAGGAGAACGGCTGGCTGATGCGGGCGTTGCCGGGAGGACGGACCGGGTCCGGCGTGCGCTCGGTGGACACCTCCTGGCCGTCCGGCCCGCCCGGACCGCACCCGGCCAGCACGAGGGCCGCGGCCATGGCGGTCGCCAGTCGTCGCGCCGCCAGTCGTCGAACCGCCATGCCGGGGCTCATGCTAGTGGCCTCGCGGCCGCCCCCCGGTAACGTGCGACCGTGTCCGCCCCGTCGCCGTACGTGGCCGTGGTGGGTGGTGGAGAGGCCGACGCGGCCACCTGTGCGGTCGCCGAGGACCTCGGTCGGGAGCTGGCCCGGCGGGGGGCGGTCGTGGTCTGCGGCGGCCTGGGCGGGGTCATGGAGGCGGCCTGCCGGGGGGCCAAGGCGGAGGGCGGTACGACGCTCGGGATCCTGCCGACCGACGACCGCCGGTCGGCCAACCCGTACGTCGACCTGGCCGTCGCCACCGGCATGGGCGAGGGACGCAACGTCCTGCTCGCCCGCACCGCTGACGTGGTCGTGGCCGTCGCCGGGGAGTTCGGGACCCTGTCCGAGATCGCCCTGGCCCTGCGCATGGGCAAGCCGGTGGTGGGCGTGTCCACCTGGGAGCTGGCCCGGGACGGGCATCCGGTCGACGCCGTCATCCCGGCCACGGGGCCGGCCGACGCCGCCGCCCTGGCCTTCGCTCAGGTGAGCTTGCGCAGCACCACCATCGATCGCGGCTCGAGGTAGAGCTCCTGGGCGGCGGTGGCCACCTCCCCGTTCCGGATCCCGTAGGCATCGGCCGTGTGCAGGACGATCTCCAGGGTCCGGGCCCATCGGGCCTCGGGAAGCCGGAACCGCACCTCGGCGGGGCCGTTGAGGACGACCAGGAAGCTGTCGTCGACGACGTGCTCACCGCGTGGGCCCGGCTCCCAGATCTCCTCGCCGTTGAGGAACATGCCCAGGGCTCGAACCGGTGTATCGCCCCAGTCCTGGGGCGACATCTCCTGGCCGTCGGAGTCGAACCAACCGATGTCGGGCAGCCCGGACCCTTGGGTGGAGCGGCCCACGAAGTACCGGCGGCGGCGGAAGGCGGGGTGCCGGCGGCGCAGCTCGACCAGCCGCCGGGTGAAGCCCAGCAGGTCCTGGGCGGGGGCGTCGAGGTCCCAGTCGAACCACGACAGCTCGTTGTCCTGGCAGTAGGCGTTGTTGTTGCCGCGCTGGGTCCGGTCGATCTCGTCGCCGCCGAGGATCATGGGGACCCCCTGGGACAGCAGCAGGGTGGCGAGGAGGTTGCGCTGCTGGCGGCGGCGCAGGGCCAGCACGTCCGGGTCGTCGGTGTCCCCCTCCGCCCCGCAGTTCCACGAGCGGTTGTCGTCGGTGCCGTCACGGTTGTCCTCGCCGTTGGCCTGGTTGTGCTTTCGGTCGTAGGAGACCAGGTCGCGCAGGGTGAACCCGTCGTGGGCGGTGACGAAGTTGACCGACGCCGACGGGCGGCGGCCGGTGTGGTCGTAGATGTCGCTCGAGCCGGTCAGCCGGTAGCCCATCTCGGCCGGCGGAACGCCGCCGCGCCAGAACTCACGGACCGCGTCGCGGTACTTGTCGTTCCACTCGCTCCACGGCTCCGGGAACCGGCCCACCTGGTAGCCGCCGTGACCCACGTCCCACGGCTCGGCGATGAGCTTGACCTGGGAGATCACGGGGTCGTTCCGGATGGCGTCGAGGAAGCCGGACTGGGGGTCGAAGTAGTCGGCGCTGCGGGCCAGGGCCACGGCCAGGTCGAAGCGGAAGCCGTCCACGTGCATGTCGACGACCCAGTACCGGAGGCTGTCGAGCACCAGGCGCAGGACCTCCGGGTGGCGGGTGTCGAGCGTGTTGCCCGTCCCCGCGTAGTTGCGGTAGCGGCTGCGGTCGTCCTCCAGGCGGTAGTACGCAGGGTTGTCGATGCCGCGGAAGGCCAGGGTCGGGCCCTGGTGGTCGGCCTCGGCCGTGTGGTTGTAGACCACGTCGAGGATGACCTCGATGCCGGCGGCGTGCAGGGCCTGCACCATGGCCTTGAACTCCCGAACCTGGCCGCCGGCGCGCCCCGACGCCGCGTAGTCGGCGTGCGGCGCGAAGTAGCCGATGGAGTTGTAGCCCCAGTAGTTGGACAGGCCGGCGGCGACCAGGTGGTGCTCCGACAGGAAGTGGTGCACCGGGAGCAGCTCGACCGCGGTGACCCCGAGCTGGACGAGATGGTCGACCGCGGCCGCGGCGGCCAGACCGGCATACGTGCCCCGCAGATGCTCCGGCACACCGGGGTGTCGGGCGGTGAACCCCTTGACGTGCACCTCGTAGATGACGGTGTCGTGCCAGCTGGTCCACGGCCGGGCGTCGTCGCCCCACGCGAAGACGTCGTCGACGACCACCGAGCAGGGGACGTGGGCGGCCGAGTCCCGCAGGTCGGGACGCTCGTCGGGGGCTCCGACAACGTGCCCGAAGACGGATCCGTGCCATTCGAGGCTGCCGTCGACGGCGCGGGCGTAGGGGTCGAGGAGGAGCTTGGCCGGGTTGCACCGGAGGCCCTTGGCCGGGTCGAACGGTCCGTGCACCCGAAAGCCGTACCGCTGGCCCGGGCCGACGCCGGGGACGTAGCCGTGCCAGACGCCGGCCGTCGCCTCGGGGAGCCGGAGCCGAGTCTCGCCCCCCGGCCCCAGGAGGCAGAGGTCGACGGCCTCGGCGGCCTCGGAGAACAAGGTGAAGTTGGTTCCTTCCCCGTCCCACGTCGCCCCCGACGGGTGGGGATTGCCTGGCCAGACGTCCACAACGGCTAGCGTCGTCTAGAGCCCCGCCACCAACGGTTCGCCCGGTCCTTCGCCCGCTGGTCCGGGCCAGCAGGCAAGAGGCGCCGCACGACGGCAAGCGCTGCTGGACAACGGGCGTGAGACCGGGCGAACCATCACGGACGGCGCACTATATGGAGGAGGTGCCAGTGGCGACCAACCCGGAGACCCCTCGGCCCCCCGGGCTGAAGGGACTACAGCAGCGCTGGGCCGAGCTCTCGCGCGGCGAGCGGGTCAACGTCGCCCTCTACGCCCTCACTGCCCTCTCCATGGCGGCCCTGCTCCTCGAGGTGGTGGTCGGTGACGAGCCGACCGACGTCGACCTGGCCAGCCGGGGACCGACGACCACGTTGACCCTCCCCGTGCCCGCCTCGACCACATCCACCACCACCACCACGACCTTGCCCTCGACCACCACCACGATCGACCCGACGAGCACGACGACCACCGCCCGCCGGGCCACGACGACCACCAGGCGCGCGATCCGTCGGGACGATCCGGCCCTCCCGCCCGCGCCAGCGCCGACGCAACCGCGTCTGGAGCCGCCGCCGCCGCCTCCCCAGACGCAACCGCGCCCGACGCAACCGCCGACGACGAAACCACCGACCACCGCGCCCCCGACCACGGCCACGCCGACGACGACGACCACCGCCACTACTCGTCCGTAGGTCCTCTCTCGGGACGGCCTCCACCTGCCGATACCCGGGATGCCGGGGCGCACGGCCCCCCGAACAGCGAGCGCGGGAAGACGCTCGGCTGAGCCGCTCGACCTCCGGTCGGGGCGGGACGTCGCTCAACCTGGGCGGCGTGGTCCGCTGGTCCAGGTCCCACAGCCGACGCTGAGCCGTGGGGCGGGCTACGCCGCCAAATTCGGGACATGCCGGCCGTGACCCTCGTTTCGCTCCCCTCACGACCCGCCTCCACCGACGGGGGTGAGCCTGCCCGTCACAGACCAGGCGCACGGCCGGCCGGCCGGTGCCCGGGGTGGGATTCGAACCCACACGGCCCCTGAGGACCAAGGAGGTTTAAGCTCCTCGCGTATTACCGATTTCGCCACCCGGGCGCTGTCGCGACGCTACCGCCGCCCGCCCGTGGGAAAGACGCTCAGGCGGCCCGGACCGCGTCGGCACCCAGTGCGGACGCCAGGAGCGCGGCCCGGAGGCCGTCGGCCCGGGCGCCTCGGAGCCCGTTGGCGGCAAGGACCCCCTCGACCATGTCGGCGGCCACGTCGGCCATCGGGCGGCCCCTGAGGACCACCGACACGACCGTGCCGCCGTCGGGGTGGCGCCCGAGGCTGCGGTGGGCGCCGGGTAGCCGGGGCGGGCTCCGGAACCCGGGAACGACCAGGCCCCGGGCCCGCGCCTCACCGGTCAGGCCGCGCGCCACCGCCGCGAACCGGAGGGCGTTGGCGACGGTCATCCGCTCAAGCATGGCAGCGGTGTGTGACAGCGAGGCCCGGAGCGGTCAGGCTAGGAGGATGGACGACCAGGACGACCGCCGTGGCGGATACGGCTCGGAGGGCTCGCCGGTCGAGCCCGACCCGGCCACCCCGCCCCCGCCACCGGCGGCCCCGGGGCCGTTGACGACGCCGCCACCGCCTCCGCCTCCTGCTCCCCCTCCTCCGCCGCCTCCTGCTCCCCCTCCTTCCCCGCCGCCTCCT
>JALYGL010000290.1 GCA_030777125.1 Actinomycetota bacterium | reverse complement strand
GGCGTCGACCGCGGCCAGCAGCTCGGGAGTGGCGGCCACCATCCCCATGGCGCCGCCCCCGCGCCCGCCGGAGCCCATCCCGCCCCCGCGCGAGCCCATCCCGATCGAGTGAAGCCCCATCATCCCGCCGCCGTCCCCCGGACCGACCTCCGCCCGGGCGCGGGGCGCGGCCCCGACGCCCGCCGGCCACGCCGACGGCGTGACGCCGTCGGGGCTCACCGGCTCGACGACCACGTCGTCTCCGACGGCGGGCTCGTCCAGCCCCTCGCCCGGCCCGGCCAGCAATCGCCGGTACAGGGGGCACCGGGCGGCCAGCTCATCGGCCGTCCCGCTGTCGACGACCCGTCCGTCGTCGACCACGACGATCCGGTCCGCCAGCCGGAGCGTCGACCGGCGGTGGGCCACCAGCAGGGTCGTGCGCCCGGCCGTCAACCGCCGCAACGTGGCGTGGATCTCCTCCTCCACCCGGGAGTCGACGGCCGACGTGGCGTCGTCCAGCACCAGGATCCTGGGGTCGGTGACCAGGGCCCGGGCCAGGGCGACGCGTTGGCGCTGGCCGCCCGAGAGGGTGAGGCCGCCCTCGCCCAGGCGGGTGTCGTAGCCCTCGGGGAGCGAGGCCACGAAGTCGTGGGCCTCGGCGGCGCGGGCGGCCGCTTCCACCTCCTCGGCCGTCGCCTCCGGCCGGCCGTAGGCGATGTTGGCCCGTACCGTGTCGGAGAAGAGGAACGTCTCCTCGAACACCACGCCGATCTGGCGACGCAGCGACTCGAGGGTCACGTCGCGGACGTCGACACCGTCGATCCGCACCGCGCCGGAGTGGACGTCGTAGAAGCGGGGCAGCAGGAGCGACACGGTCGACTTCCCGGAGCCGGACGGGCCAACGAGGGCCACCCGCTCCCCCGGCGCCACCGTCAAGGTCATCCCCCGAAGCACCGGCTCGGACCGCAGGTACCCGAACGACACGTCGTCGAACACCACCTGGCCTCGCACCGGGGGGAGGGGCTCGGCCCCGGGCCGCTCGACCACCGCGGGCGTCGAGTCGAGGAGCTCGAAGATCCGCTCCGTGCCGGCCCGGGCCTGCTGGGCCACCACCGTCAGCACCGACAGCATGCGGACCGGCGCCACCAGCTGCACCAGGTACGACGAGAAGGCGAGGAAGGTGCCCAGGCTGATGCGCCCCCGGAGGGCCAGCCACCCGCCGAAGCAGAGGACGATCACCTGGCCGAGGGCGGGAAGGGCCTGCAGGGTCGATGCCGACCGGGCCTGGATCCGCACCGCCCGGACCCGGGACCCGTACAGCGCCTCGGCCGCCGCCGCCAGCCGGGCCAGCTCGCGTTCCTCCTGCCCGAACCCCTTTACCACCCGGACGCCGGACACGGCCTCGTCCACCACCCCGGCCACTTCGCCGGCCCGCTGCTGGGCGTCCCAGCTGGCGGGGAAGACGGTCGACCGAAGTCGCAGGGCGACGGCCAGGATGGCGGGCACCACGAGGAGGGTGACCACGGTCAGCAGCGGCGACAGGACCGTCATCACCACGACCGAGAGGACCAGCAGGACGACGTTGCCGCTGAACAGGGGCAGGAACGCCAGCAGGCCCTGGACCAGGCCGACGTCGGAGCTGGCCCGCGACACCAGCTGGCCGGTGTGGAACTCGTCGTGGCGGGCGAAGTCGAGCCGCTGCAGCCGCTCGAAGATGGCGTTGCGAAGGTCGAACTGCACCCCGAGCGCGACCCGCCCACCGACCAGCCGGCGGACGTGGGCGACGGCGAACCGGAACCCGCCGGCCGCCACCAGCAGGGCCAGCCACGGGGCCAGCGGGCGACGACGGGCCAGGATGACGTCGTCGATCACGACCTTCTGGACCAGCGGTGTGAGCGCGGCGGCGGTGAGGCCGGCGACGGCGGCGCCGAAGGCGATCACCGCGTCACGCCTGTAGGCGGCCACGAACGGCCACAGCCGGCGGATCCACCCAGGTGCCGTCCGAGCCTGCATCGGGGAGATCGTAAGGTGGGTGCCGGCCCTACTCCGGCAGGGCGACTACGACATGACCTCCCCGCACGTGAACTGGCAGGCGTCCCTGCTCGACACCGACAGTGCGCCGTCGTTCGACTCCTCCTTCGCCCGCCTGACCCGCATCCAGCTCGACGAGCGCTCCTGGGTCGACCACGCTCCGGGGTGGGTGTCGGCGTCCGACCGCCTGTTCTCCGACCTGGTGGCGTCCGCCTCGTGGAACCGGCGGTCGCGGCACATGTACGGACGTCGGGTGGAGGAGCCGCGGCTCACCTCGTGGTGGAACGCGGCGTCGGGCCGTCCCCTCGAACCGCCGATCCTCGAGGAGATGCGCCGCCGCCTCTCGGCCCGCTACGGCGTCGAGCTCGACTCCATGGGGCTCAACCTGTACCGCGACGGCCGCGACAGCGTGGCCTGGCACGGCGACCGCATCGCCAAGGAGATCGCCGAGCCGCTGGTGGCCATCGTCTCCGTCGGCGAGCCCCGCAAGTTCGTGCTGCGGCCCGCCGCCCGCGCCGGAGGCACGGCCCGGACGTTCCACCTGGGCCGCGGCGACCTGCTCGTCACCGGTGGTCGATGCCAGCGGGAGTGGCTGCACAGCGTTCCCAAGGTCCTGGCCGCCGGCGCCCGCATCAGCATCACCTTCCGGCACGGCCTCGACGCCGAGGCCTACCCGGACAGCCAGTAGCGCCGGCCCGGCGCGACTGCTCTGTAGCGTGACTCGGATGGGCCGCCGCACCAAGATCGTGGCCACCATCGGCCCGGCCTGCGACACCGACGCCGGGCTCCGTTCGCTGATCGAGGCGGGCATGGACGTGGCCCGGCTGGGGTTTGCCCACGGCACGCCCGAGCGGCACGTCGAGACTCTCGGGCGCATCCGCGCCGCGGCCGCCGCCTGTGGCCGCGTGGTCGGTGTCCTCGCCGACCTGCCGGGGCCGAAGATCCGCACCGGCCGCTTCCCCGAGGACGGCATCCAGCTGGCGGTCGGCCAGCGGGTGGAGGTGGTCGCCGGTGACGGGCAGAGCGGGCCGGCGCGGATCACCGTCGAATACCCCGGCCTGGTCGACGACCTCCGCGCCGGCGATCGGCTGGCCCTGGGCGACGGCGCGGTGGTGCTCGAGGTCGAGCGCACCACACCGTCGGGCGCGGTGGCGGTGGCCAAGAGCGGGGGGTGGCTCCAGGGCCGTCCCGGCCTGCGCCTGCCGGAATCCCGCACCCGGGTATCGGGCCCCACCGAGTCCGATCTCCGGACGCTGCGACTGGTGACCGAGGCCGGGTTCGACATGGTGGCCGTCTCGTTCGTCCAGACCGCGGACGACGTCCTGCGAGCCCGGCGGGCAGCCGGCCCGGGTGGCCCCATGATCGTGGCCAAGATCGAGACGAAAGGCGCGGTCGACGATCTGGCCCGGATCATCGACGTCACCGACGCGGTGATGATCGCCCGTGGTGACCTCGGGGTGGAATGCGCCATCGAGGAGGTGCCCCACCTGCAGAAGCGGATCATCCGGACGTGCGTGCAGTGGGGCCGTCCGGTGATCACCGCCACCCAGATGCTGGAGACGATGGTCCACGGGCCGGTGCCCACCCGGGCGGAGGCGTCGGACATCGCCAACGCCGTGTTCGACGGCACCGACGCGCTCATGCTCTCGGCCGAGACGGCGATCGGCCACGACCCCGTCGAGGCGGTCCGGACCATGGCCCGCATCGCGACCACGGCCGAGCGGGAGGCCGACTACGTGCAGTGGGGAGGCCGGCTCGGGAAGCTCCAGCGCCTCGAGCCGGTGAACGGGTCCCTGGCCATCACCGCGGCCACCAGCATGGCCGCCTGGCAGGTGGCCCTGACCGTGGACGCCGCCGCCATCCTGTGCTGCACCCGGTCGGGGGCCACCGCCCGGGCCATCGCCAGGTTCCGGCCCACCGCTCCGCTCATCGCGCTCAGCCCCAGCCCGTCGACGGCCGGACAGCTCACCCTCACGTGGGGCGTGCTGCCGCTCACCGTCGCCGAGCAGCGATCCACCGACGACATCATCTGGTTCGCGGTGCAGCTCATCGTCGAGATGGGCCTGGCCGTGAAGGGGGACAACGTCGTGGTGCTGGCCGGCAAGCCCGACGATCCCGACCCGATCACCGACAACCTGCGCGTCGTGCGCGTCCGCTGAGAGCTCTCTCTCAGGCCGCAGGCGGTTCTCGGAGCTGTCGTCGGGTCGAAGATCCATTTGAAGGCCGTCGACGAGCCGGCGCCGGCGTCGCCTTCGGCAGTCGGCTCGGTTCGACGGGCGCCGGATGCCCCATCACCAGGGGTCGGATGGGCCGGGACACGGACGGACATGCATCCACGAACGAGTACAGCGGCGTAGGCCTCGAACCCATCCGGGACGACGAGGCGACCCCGTCGTGCCCGTCATCGCCGCCACGGCCCGCTGCGCATGATCCACATCGGGAACAGGATGGAGACGGTCGAACGGAACGGCCCTCACCCGCCCGGCGCCCCGCCCTAGACCGACGGCACCGAGAAGGTGTCGCAGCCGGCGGGGTCCGTGGACCCGTAGCCCGTCAGGAACCAGCGCTGGCGCTGCTCGGCGGAGCCGTGGGTCCACGACTCCGGTTCGACCCGGCCCTGGACCTGCTCCTGGATGCGGTCGTCGCCGATGGCGGCGGCGGCGTCGAGCCCGTCGGCGATGTCGGCCTCGGTCAGCTCCTCGATGTAGCCGGTGTCCACCGCGCCACGCGCCCACAGCCCGGCGTAGCAGTCGGCCATCAGCTCGACCCGTACCGCGCTGCTCTGCGGCCCCGTGGTCCGGTCGCCAGACCGGTCGAGGACACCCTGCAGGTTCTCGACGTGGTGGCCGTACTCGTGGGCGATGACGTAGGCCTCGGCGAAGGGCCCGCCTCGGGCGCCGAAGCGCCGGCGCAGCTCCTCGTAGAAGCCCAGGTCGATGTAGATGCGCTGGTCGAGCGGGCAGTAGAACGGTCCCACCGCCGAGCTGGCCGAACCGCAGCCCGTGTTCACGCCGCCGGTGAAGAACACGGTCGGTGCTCGCCGGTACCCGGGCAGTGTCCGTCCCCAGAAGGCCTGCACGCTGTTGACCACGCCGACGATGCGGCAGTCGTCGCGCTGGTTGGCGTCCTCGCCCGTCTGGCACTCCGACGAGAGATCGGACTCCGGTAGGCGGCCCACGGGCGAGTCGACGGAGAACCCGTCGCCGCCGCCGTTGAGCAGCGAGAACACCAGCACGAGCAGCCCGATGAGCCCGCCGCCACCAGCCGCCACCGGTCCCATTCCCCGCCGGTCGGAGACCTGCGACGGATCGAGCCGCGCCCCACCTCGGAACCGCACCGACTACCTCCTGGTCCCGCGCCTGGTCATGTAGTTCCCCCGCCTGGTCCGGCGTACCCGTGGGGGCGGCGCAGGACGTCGAGGGCGGTGGCGATCACCCATGCGTCGACGACGGTGAGACCGGCCCGCTGGAACAGGCCGTGCCCCGGGCCCACGGCGCTGGCCACGAGGCACAGTACCGACGCCACCCCCGTGCCCACCGAGTACCGGGCCCACCCACGCCGTCCGGACCGGGCCAGCGACACGGCCGCCACCACCGGCAGGGCGGCGAGGGTGGCATACCCCGTGGCTGCGGCCACTTGGTGCGGCGTGTCGCCTGCGGAGGTCTCCAGCGGGAGGGCGGCGACCCCCAGGGTGGCCACGCCGGTGGTCATCGCCAGGGCCCACGCCCGTCCGGGCAGGGCCGTACGGATGGCGGCGCCGTACAGGATCATGCCGGCGCCGAACACACCGAAGCCGGCCGACATGGCCGCCCGGGTGGGCGCGTCCGAGGCGGCCAGCCTGCTGATGGCGTCGTCGACCGTCGAGTAGCCCGCGGTGGTGGCGCCCAGGACGGACCAGGCGGTGATGAAGGCGGTGGGCCCGACCACCCCGCCGATGGCCAGCAGGCGTTCGGAGGCCAGTGTCTATTCCACCCACCAGGCCAGCGGACCGGTGAAGGTGGGCTCGAGCACGTGGGTGCCGCCGCCGACGTCGGTCAGTACGTCCGTTTCCATGGCGGCCCCATAGTGACCCGTACGGTGGGCGGCGTCACACTGGGCCGCCAGACGGAGGACCGCCGTGCTCATCGCCATCGCCCTGTTCCCCGAGGTGGAGGAGCTCGACTTCGCCGGCCCCTGGGAGGTTCTCTCGGCCTGGTCCCGACTGGCCCCGGACGACGGGGTGGAGGTCGTCACCGTGGCCCAGGCCGCAGGGCCGTTGGTCTGCGCCAAGGGGCTCACCGTGGTGCCCGAGCGCACATGGGCCGAGACCGGGTCGGTCGACGTGCTGGTGCTGCCCGGCGGCCGGGGCACCCGTCCGCTCCTCGCCGACGGTCCCTTCCTCGACCGCCTGCGCCAGCTGGCGGCGGCGGGGACGCTGATGACCAGCGTCTGCACCGGGTCGCTGGTCTACGCCGGCGCCCGCCTCCTCGAGGGGCGGCCGGCGACCACCCATTGGGCGTCGCTCGACGAGCTCCGTCGCCTCGGGACGGGGATCGACGTCCGTCCCGACGACCGGTTCGTCGACGCCGGCGAGATCGTCACCGCGTCCGGGGTGTCGGCCGGGATCGACATGGCCCTGCACCTGGTCGCG
Organism: Actinomycetota bacterium; assembly: GCA_030777125.1. Lineage (GTDB taxonomy): Bacteria > Actinomycetota > Acidimicrobiia > Acidimicrobiales > AC-14 > JALYGL01. The sequence continues at coordinate 2,925 of JALYGL010000290.1, read as the reverse complement.
CGCCTGCACTCCGTCGAACGGGCCCGCCAGGTCCGCCGCTACATCCAGTACGACCCCCAGCCCCCGGTGTGACCGGCGGCTCGCCCCACGGCCGACAGCCCGACTGGTTGACATCGATCGATCCATCGGCGATAGTCGATATATTGATGGATATCGATGACCTGAACGGACGAGGAGAGCGCCGTGTCCCGAGTGCAGCTGGCCCTGAACGTCTCCGACCTCGACGCCGCCGTCGAGTTCTACTCCACGCTGTTCCAGTCGCATCCGGCCAAGCGCCGGCCCGGCTACGCCAACTTCGTTATCGCCGAGCCTCCGCTGAAGCTGGTCCTGATCGAGGGATCGGGACAGCCGGGCACCTTGAACCACCTCGGGGTCGAGACGGCGACCGCCGACGAGGTGGCCGCGGCCTCCACCCGTCTGGCCGCCGGCGGGCTGTCGACCGCGGTCGAGGACCACGTGGCGTGCTGCTACGCCGTCCAGGACAAGGTGTGGGTGGACGCGCCCGACGGGGAGCCGTGGGAGATCTACACGGTCCTCTACGACGTCGACGTGCCCGCCGGCGAGCTGGGCACGACGGCTCCGGGCGACGACGCCCTGTGCTGCTCGGCAGCCCCGGAGTCGGGGGCACGCTGTTGCTGAGAACGGCCGAGGTCGCCATCGACATCGCCGCCAGCCTGTCGACGCCGGTACAACCCCGGGCTCAACCCGACCGGGTGAGGCCCGTCCACATCTGCTGGCCGAGCGACGGATGGGGGTCGGCCAGCTTCACGTTGCCCCTGACTGCGTGGACCTGCGGGAGGCCGGCCAGCGGCACGACGACGCGCTCCTGGTCCACGAGGATGCGCATGAGCTCGACCGACGTGGCCCGGGCCTCCTCGGGCGTGGGCGCGGCCAGCGCCCGGCGCACCTCGGCGTCGAAGGCCTCCCCCGGCGCGAACGGCTTGGCCTCGGGGATCTCGGAGTAACCCACCGCGGCGGGGACGGAGAGGCCACTCGCGCCGACGGCCGTGAACAGGTGGAGGTCGAGGTCGAACTGCTCGAGCCGGTACTCGTCGTACGTGAGGCGGTCGCGGGCGTGCTTGACGCTGATCCGGACGCCGACCTGGCCCAGCTGGGACCGGATCGCGCTCAACGCCGCGTCGGGCACCTGGAGACCGCCGATGAGAACCAGATGGAGGGGGGCGCCGTCCCGCTCCCGGACGCCATCCGGCCCCGGCCTCCACCCGGCGGCGTCGAGGACCCGCCCCGCCTCCGCCGGATCGTGGCGGGGCGCGCTCGGGCGGCCGTTGCCGGCCAGGCCGGCAGCCACGTAGGCGGCCGGATCGAGCGCCAGCGACACCGCCTGGCGAACGGCCGGCTCCCGAGCCGGTCCCTGGCCCGAACGGTTGAGCAGCAACAGGTGCTCGATCGCGTCCCGGGACCGCACGACGCCCACGCCGTCGATGGCTTCGACCCGGGCGACGGCTTCGGGCGGGATCTCGAGGGCCAGGTCGACGTCGCCCCGCTCCAGTGCCTCGACCCGGGTCTCCACGTCGGGATGGAACCGGAAGGTGAGCCGGGACACGCCGGCCTTCTCGCCCCAGTAGCCGTCGAAGCGCTGGAGGACGGCCCGCTGCCGAGGTCGGTACTCGACCACGCTGAACGGCCCGGTGCCGGCCGGTGGCGTCGAGTCGGTGTGGCGGCCGCGGGGGACGATGGGGGCGTTGGTCGACGTCACCTGCTCCGGGAATCGCAGGTTCGGAACCGCGGGGACGAAGTCGACGGTGTGGTCGTCGACCTTGCGTACCGAGCCCGGCCCGAGCGTGGTCGCAGGGAGGCGGGGCATCGGCTGGCGCTCCGTCCACGACCACACCACGTCGTCGGCCCCGAAGGGGGTGCCGTCGTGGAACTGGACGTCCCGGCGCAAGTGGAACCTCCACGTCCCCCCGTCGACCAGCTCCCACCGCTCGGCCAGCGCCGGCCGCAGGGTGTCGTCGGGCTCCATGTAGACGAGAGGCTCGAACACGTTGACGTTGAGGGGAGCGGCGAACGTCTTCGACCGTGGTCCCGGGCCCCACAGCGGCCACACGTCCTCGGCCGCGGCCACCCGGATCTCCCCCTCCACCGCCGGTGCGGCCTCGTCCGGGGCCGGGCCGTCGCCCCCGCCACCGCACGCCACGGCCAGCAGGCCGAGGACGACCACCCGGGCGAGGATGCCGATGAAGGGCCGTGGCCGCGGCAGCGCCGTCACACCCGGAGTGTACGACCGCGGGTGCGAGGATGGTCCCCGGTCAGCGGAGACGAGGAGGACGGATGCTCGGTTGGGTGGACGACGTGGAGCGGGCGACGCTGGAGAACACGGACTTCCGCAGGGTTCTCTTCACCGGTCGCCAGACCCAGCTGACGGTCATGCGACTGGCTCCGGGCGAGGAGATCGGCACGGAGATGCACGATCACCTGGACCAGTTCCTCCGTATCGAGCAGGGTCGTGGCCGGGTGACGTTCGGGCCGTCGGCCGACCAGGTCGACGAAGAGCACGACGTTGCCGACGACTGGGCCGTCATCGTGCCCGGCGGCGTCTGGCACAACGTCGTCAACACCGGGGACGACGACCTGAAGCTGTACTCGCTGTACTCACCGCCCGAGCACCCGGAGGGAACCGTCCACCGGACCAAGGCCGACGCCGACGCGGCCGAGCACGACGACTGACCTGCCACCGGCCCGTGACGACGGGCTGGCAGCATGGGGCCGTGGCCGACCGTCACCGGATTCGGGCCGCCGGCGCGCTGGTGGCTCTGGCCGCCGTCGCCCTCGCCGGCTGTGGCGGAGACGGCGGCGGATCGACGACGCCGGCCCCCGGGCCGGTCTCCTCCAGCGTCGAGGCCGGACCGACCACGACCACTGCCCCCCCGCCGCCGTCGTCGCTCGCGCGGGCCACCGTCGCCG
>JALYGL010000289.1 GCA_030777125.1 Actinomycetota bacterium | reverse complement strand
GTCGTCGCCGTCGTCCTCGTCGCCCTCGCCGTGGGCGCGGTGCCGGTGGCCCGGGCCGGCCAGCGCCGTCGCCGCCGGGAGGCGGCCCGCACGCCCGCCCACCGGGTCCTCCTGGCCTGGCAGGACGCCGAGGAGTCGCTGGCCGCAGCCGGGCGGGGCCAGCGACCGTGGGAGACGGCCGACGAGTACGCGTCCAGGGTGGGGGGTGGCCCCGGAGGCACGGCCCTCGTGCAGCTGGCCGGCGACACGTCCGTGGCGGCCTACTCCGAAGGCGGGGTCGGCCCCGACGTGGCCGTGCGGGCCGAGCAGTCGGCCGACGCGGTGCGGTCGGAGGTGTCGGCCGCCGCCGGTGTCGTCCGCCGGGTGCTGTGGGCGATCGACCCCCGCCCGCTGTGGACCAGGCGGTCACGGGTGCCGGCCCCCGAGGACCAGCCGGGGCCCACCCGCCCGCTGGAGCCGGTGGGCTAGGAGAGCCGACTGTGCGAGTGGGGCCGACGGGGCAGGGTCCCCGTCGACAGCGGCGGGCGAGTTCCGGACGAACCGGGTGCCCGCCGCCCCGGGTAGCGGGTGGCTACTCCTCGCGCTTGAACCGCTTGCGCACCCGCTTGCCGGCGTCGCCGAAGTAGTCCTTCACGTGGCCGGCCTTCATGTTGCCGGTGACCTGCTGCCACCCGGCCTTGCCCATCTTGCGCAGGTTGCGCTCGAAGATGAAGGCGCAACCCAGCATGACCAGGAACCCGGCGAAGCCGAGCAGGAGGGAGGAGGCGAACGCGGTGACCAGCAGGACGAACCCGCCGACGAAGCCGAGCCCGGCCCATTTCAGGTTGCGGCCGGCGTGGCGGTAGAGGGTGGTGCTGCCGACGCCCCTCGCGAACGCCGGGTCGCTCTCGTAGAACTGCTGCTCGATCTCCGAGAGGATTCGCTGCTCGTCCTCGTTTAGCGGCACGTCCTTGCCCCTTCGCGACCCGGTACGTGGTACCGGCCAATCTTCGCACAGCCCGGAATGGTCAACAACGCGAGAGTAGCGGTGCCCGTCACCCCTCCGGGCCCGGCCCCCACTGGCGGTCACCCTCCCGCTTCACGTCCACGCCGCCGGTCCCGAGGAGGGAGCCCGGCCCCACCGCCCGGTCCCCGAACCGGCGGCGCACCTCGTCCACGACCTCGGCCAGCACCTCCTCGGCGCCGCCCACCGAGCCCGTCGCCTCGTCCAGCGACAGCTGCTCGCCTCGACCCTCCACCAGGTTGGCCACGCTCACCCCCAGGAGCCGCACCCCCGGGGACACGTCCACCGGGGCCAGCAGCTCCAGGGCCATCCGGGTGATGGCGGCCGCCGTCTCCACCGGCGCCTTGGCCGTGCGCGAGCGGGTGATGGTCCGGAAGTCTCCGAAGCGGACCTTGAGGGTGACCGTCCGCCCGGCCATGCCGCCCCGCCGGAGCCGGGTGGCCACTCCGTCGCTCAGGCGGGCCACCTCCCTGGCCAGGTCGGGGGGGTTGGACCGGTCGCGCTCGTAGGTCTCCTCGTGACCCACCGACTTGGCCGCCCGGTCGGGCTCGACCGGCCGGTCGTCACGGGCCCAGGCCAGGCCGTGCAGGTGCCGGCCCACCGCGTCGCCCACCGCTCCGACCAGGGTCTCGAGGGGCAGGGCGGCCAGATCGCCGACGGTGACCACGCCGAACCGGTCCAGCCGCCGGCGGGTCGCCGGCCCCACGCCCCACAGGACGCCCACCGGCAGCGGGTGCAGGAAGTCGAGCTCCTCCCCCGGCTCCACCACCTTCACCCCCGGACCGGGGACGGGGCCCTGCAGGGTCGCCCGGGGCTTGGCCGCCTCGGAACCGAGCTTGGCCAGCAGCTTGCACGTGGCCACCCCGACGGAGGCGTCGAGGCCCATCTCGGTGGAGATGCGCTCCCGGATGGCCACCGCGATCCGGCGCCCGCCACCCCAGAGCCGGCGAGCCCCGCTGACGTCGAGGAAGGCCTCGTCCAGGGCGATGCCCTCCACCAGCGGCGTGAACGACGTGAGGATGGCGTGCAGCCGGCGGCTGTAGTCGCGGTAGAGGTCGAACCGGCCGGGCAAGAAGACGGCCTGGGGGCACAGGCGGCGGGCCCGGGCCGACGGCATGGCCGAGTGGACCCCGTACGCCCGGGCCTCGTAGGAGCACGCCGCGACCACGCCGCGGTTGCCGGTCCCGCCGACGATGACGGGACGGCCGGCCAGGCTCGGGTCCTGCTGGACCTCCACCGCGGCGTAGAAGGCGTCCATGTCGACGTGCAGGATCGACCTCGCCGGGCCGGAGCGGCCCTTTGAGCGGGACATCGGACCCGAGAGAGGCGCCACCGGAGCAGTGTGCCAGCATGGCCGATGCACCGGAACGTGCAGGCGGTGGTGGACGCCGGCCGGGCCGTCGGGTTCTCGGTGAAACCCCGGGAGTACCCGGCCGGCACCCGCTCGGCGGCCGACGCGGCCATGGCCATCGGCGTCGACCTGGGCCAGATCGTGAAGTCGCTGGTGTTCAGCGTGGACGGCGCCGTGGTCGTCGCCCTGGTCAGCGGGGCCAACCGCCTGGACGAGGCCAAGCTGGCCCGCGCCGCCGGGGGCGACCGGGCGTGGCGGGAGGACGCCGACGCCGTCCGCCAGGCCACCGGCTTCCCGGTGGGCGGGGTCCCGCCGTTCGGTCATCGCCGCCCCCTGCCCACCTTCGTCGACGAGGACCTGCTCGACTACGACGAGGTGTGGGCGGCGGCGGGGACGCCGTCGCAGAACTTCCCGATCGCCCCGGGCACCCTGGTCCGGGTCACCGGTGGACGGGTGTGCGACCTGGCCGTGCGCTGAGCAGCCTGTCGCGGACGCCCCACCACGTGACCAGCACCAGGGCCTCGGCGATGATGCGGCCGGACATCTTGGACGAGCCCCGCCGCCGGTCGAGGAACTCGATGGGCAGCTCGACGATCCGGCCGCCGGCCTCCCCCACCCGGTACGTCATCTCGATCTGGAAGCCGTAGCCGTGGGCCTGCACCGCCTGCAGGTCGATGCCGGCCACCGCGTCGGCCCGGTAGGCGCGGTAGCCCGAGGTGGAGTCGGCCACGCGCAGCCCCAACACGGCGGCGGCGTAGCGGTTGCCGCATCGGGAGAGCGACCTCCGGCGGCGCGACCAGTCGGGGATGGAGCCTCCGGGTACGTACCGCGACCCGATGGCCAGGTCGGCGCCCTCCTCGACCGCCCTGATCAGCGACGGAAGGGCGGCCGGGTCGTGGGACAGGTCGCTGTCCATCTCCACCAGCACGTCGTAGCCCCGGGCCAGACCCTCGTCGAAACCGGACCGGTAGGCGCTCCCCAGCCCGGACTTCTGGGCCCGGACCATCACGTCGACCGCACCCACCTCGTAGCCGACGACCTTGGCCACCCCGGCGGTGTCGTCGGGGCTGGAGTCGTCGACGACGAGAATGTGGGCCGCCGGCGCCGCGGCCCGGACCCGGCGCAGCACCTCGGCGATGTTGTCTGCCTCCTGGTAGGTGGGCAGGACGACGAGCGTGCGCACCGGGGCGACCTAGCCTCTGCGCATGGCCGAACGCCCGAACCCTTCGGCGCTGCCCCCGGTGAGGGCCAGGGCGGTGGCGTTCCTGGCCATCCTGGTCGGAGGGGTGTGCGGGCTGCTCATCGGCCTGTCCCTGGTGTCGATCCAGTGCGACGGCGAGTGCGCCGTCCCAGAAGGGCTGGGCGCCCTGTCCGGCGCGGCCCTGGGAGCCGGCGGCGTGGCCGTCGTGGCCGTGCTGGTGCTGCGGGCCATGGGCGAGTGGCAGGCCCGGCCACCCGAGCCGGACCGCTGATCCACACCGACACCAGCCGTAGCGGCGGCGCCTCACGGAGGCTGCCGGGGCTCATGCCCACCTGGGTCTCCTCCAGTGCCACGACCCGTCTATCGGCGGGTGGACACGCGCGCTGTAGCGCCCCGGGTCAGAGCGTCAGGGTGAGGCGGCGAAAGCCCTCGGCGTAACCGACGCCGGCCTGGCGGCCTCCATCCTCGGCCCGCTGCCGGAGCGCCGCCCCGAACCACTCCCCCGCCTCCTGGAGCTGGCTGCGGTGACAGAGGACGGCCTCCACCTTGGCGTCGAGGGCGTCCCCCACGTCGACCCAGAGGTTGGGCTCGAGTGTCCCCGACAGCAGCACCGACTGCACGGCATGGGGGGCGCCCGCGTCTGGGAAGTAGTGCGGGTTGGCCGCGGCCGGGGACACCGCGTCGAGGGTGGCCCACCCCACGGCCCGGTGGTCGGCATGGTTGAAATAGGTGTCGCCGAAGAACACCGCCGTCGGGTCGGGGCACACCACCACGTCGGGCCGCACCCGGCGGATGGCGGCCACGATGCCGGCCCGCAGGGCGGGGCTGTTCTCCAGCTCACCGTCGCCCACGGGCAGCTGCTGGCGCCCGGCCAGGCCCAGGACCTCTCCTGCCGCCGCCATCTCGTCGACCCGGCGGCGGGCCAGGTCGTCGGGAACGGTCGCCGGGTCGGACGAGCCCTTCTCGCCCCGGGTGCAGACCAGCACGTGGACCTCGGACCCGGCCCGGGACCAGTGGGCGAGGGTGGCTCCGCAGGAGACCTCGGGGTCGTCGGGATGGGCGTAGACGGCCAGGGCCCGGCCCGGGACCTCGGCGAGGAGCTCGGGCATCGACCCGAGCGTAGTTAGGGCGCGGAGGCCAGGGCCTTCGCCGTCCGCTCCACGTCGGCGTCGCCGACGTCGTGGTGGGTGACCAGGCGGACGACACCCGGCGCGATGGTGCCGGCCAGGACCCCTTCGGCGGCCAGGTGGTCGAGGAGGAGCCGTGGCCGGGGATGGGCCCACGTGACCACGTTGGTGCAGACCCGCCCGGGATCGCACCCGGCGTCGGGCCAGCGGTCGGCCACCGCCTCGGCCAGGCGCCGGGCCCGGGCGTGGTCGTCGACCAGGCGCTCGACCATCGTGGCCAGCGCGACCAGCCCGGCGGCGGCGATCACGCCCGCCTGGCGCATGCCTCCACCCAGGCGCTGGCGCTCCGACCGGGCCTCGGCCATCACGTCGGCCGGGCCGGCCAGCACCGAGCCCACCGGGGCGCACAGCCCCTTGGACAGGCAGCACATGACCGTGGTGGCCACGTCGGCGAAGGCGGCGGCCGGCGTGCCCGTGGCCACCTCGGCGTTGAACAGGCGGGCCCCGTCGAGGTGGACGGGCAGGCGGGGAGCGGCGGCGGCCACCTCCCGCATGCGGGCCACCGGCCAGGGGGTGCCGTCGGCCGGCATGTGGGTGTTCTCCAGGCACAGCAGGCCGGGGCGGGGATGGTGGTGCTCGGCCGCCTCCACCGCCCAGGCCACGGCCTCGGGATCAGGGGCGCCGTCGTCGTCGTCGACCACGGAGAACTGGATCGCGGCATTGCGGCCCCCGGCGCCGTTCTCGTACACGACCACGTGCTGGCGCCGACCGGCGATGACCGCGGAGCCGGCCGGGGCCAGCAGGCGCAGGGCCAGCTGGTTGGCCATGGTGCCCGACGGGACGAAGAGGGCAGCCTCCTTGCCCACCCGCTCGGCGAAGGCGTCCTGCAGGGCGTTGACGGTGGGGTCCTCCCCGTAGACGTCGTCGCCCACCTCGGCCTCGGCCATGGCCCGGCGCATGGCGGGTGTGGGCCGGGTGACGGTGTCGGAGCGCAGGTCGACGAAGCCGCTGGGCATCAGCCCGACCGTAGAGCGTCCGCCACCCTACGATGCGCCGGTGACCGACCTCCTCGACCTGGCCCTCCGGCTGGCCGAACAGGCAGGCGAGCTGCTGATCCGCAGCGTGCCCCGACGGGACGCCGGCCGGGTGGCCAAGACCAGCCTCACCGACATGGTCACCGACGCCGACCGGGCGTCGGAGGCGCTGATCGTGGAAGGCATCCGCGCCGCCCGGCCCCACGACGCCATCGTGGGCGAGGAGGGAGCCGACCACGCCGGGACCACCGGGGTGACCTGGGTCATCGACCCGCTCGACGGCACCACCAACTACCTGTACGACCATCCCGCCTTCGCGGTGTCGATCGGCGTGGCGATCGACGGGCTGGCCGAGGCCGGGGTGGTGGCCGCGCCGGCCCAGGGCGAGGTGTTCAGCGCCGTCCGCGGCGGCGGAGCGTTCCGCAACGGCGAGCCCGTCACCGTGACGGGCCACGACGACCTGGCCACGGCCCTGGTCGCCACCGGGTTCGGGTACGTGGCCGAGGCCCGCGCCGCCCAGGGGGCGGTGGCGGCGCGGGTGCTGCCCCACGTGCGCGACATCCGGCGCTGCGGGTCGGCCGCCCTCGACCTGTGCTGGGTGGCCTGCGGCCGGCTCGACGCCTACTACGAGGCCGGGCTGCAGGCCTGGGACATGGCCGCCGGCGTGCTCATCGCCGCCGAAGCGGGCGCGGTCACGGGCGGGCTCACCGGGGGCCCCCCGGTCCCGGGCTCGGTGGTCGCCGCCACCCCAGGCGTGGCGCCGGCGCTGCTGCGGCTGCTGGACCAGGCCGGCGCGGCGGCCCTCGTTCCCGAGTAAGGACGCGGCCGCCCTACGAAGGTCGTGCTGGCGGGTGGGTCCGGCGCCCTCGGGCGGCGCATCGCCGCCAACCTGGCCGACCGCGGCGACGAGGTCGTGGTGCTGAGCCGTCGCCACGGCCGGGGTGGCGTGACCGCCAGGTGGCGTGGGACGGGGCCACGGTGGGCGGCTGGGCAGCCGAGCTGGGCGGGGCGGCGGTCGTCAACCTGGCCGGGGCGCTGGCCGCAGCCGCCACTGGGTGAGCTGGATCCACGTGGCCGACTTCCTGGCGGGGGCCCGCCACGCACTCGACGATGCCGCCCTGAGTGGCGTGATCCACCTGACCAGCCCGACTCCTCCCGGCGCTTGGAGGACCTGTTGGACGGCGAGCGGACGACGTAGCGCCCGCCTGTCAAGGGCTTCGCCGGGCCGTCGGGTCGCCGGCCGCCGACGAGTCCCCGGGGTGGGTCCACAGGTGCTCGAGTACGAGGGGGAGGGCGACGTCGGCCGCCTCCTCGGGGATCCAGTGGCTTACGCCGTCGAGGACCTGGTAGCGGTACTCCCCCTCCACATAGCGGCCGGTGAGGTCGGCCGACCGGCGGGTCAGGGCGAAGTCGGCGGAGCCGTGCAGGTGCAGGACGGGCACCGTCACCGGAGCCAGCCGGACGGGCGAGTTGAACGGCATGGCCCGGTACCAGTTGAGCGCCGGCCCGGCCGCTCCCTCTTGGAGGAACCGCACGTACTCCCGGGCTCGGTCCTCCGAGAGGCCCGACCGGACCAGGGTGCGGGCGAACACGGCGCCGGCCCGGTCCCCGGCCACGGCCGCCTCGGGCAACCACGGCAGCTGGCAGAACAGCATGTACCACGACCGGAGCAGCTGACCGCTCGAGACCATCGACCACAGAAGTGCCCGGAAGTGCGGCGTGGCCAGGGTGGTCATGGTCGTCAGGCGCTCCGGGTGCCAGGCCGCCGCCGCCCATGCCACCGCTCCGCCCCAGTCGTGACCGACCACATGGAACCGGTCGGCGCCGGCCGCGTCGGCCAGGGCGATCAGGTCGCCGACCAGACGGTCGAGCGCGTAGTCACGACGACCGCCGGGCCGGGCCCCGGGCGAGTACCCGCGCTGGTCCGGCGCCACCACCCGGTAGCCGGCGGCGACGAGCACGGGCGTGACCCGGTCCCAACAGCGCCTCGTCTGCGGGTAGCCGTGCAGCAGGACGACCAGATCACCGGCGCCGCCGCTGTCGTCCACGTCGAAGACCAGGCCGTCGTGCTCGAACGTCCGGAGCGCGGTCATGCCCGAGCGTAGAGGCGTGGGCTCACCCGCCGTTTCCGCGCCGGACCGCCGCCCCGACGACCGACCGTTGTGCCACCATGGCCGGCGTGGCGAGCGTCCGCTCCGTGGCCCGCTTCATCCTGCGCAACTCGGTGCGGGCGTCGATCAGCGCCGCCGGGTTTCTCGTGCTCGGCCTGGGCCTCGTCATGCTGGTCACTCCCGGGCCGGGCCTGGTCGTGATCGTCGCCGGGCTGGCCATCCTGGCCACCCAGTACGCCTGGGCCGAACGGGCCCTCGACACCGCCCGGTCCAGGGCGACCGCGGCCCGGGAAGCGGCACTGCGGCGGGCTCCGCGCCGGCGCCAGTCTCCCGGGGCCGGCGCCGGCTGAGAGACGCCGGCGGGCATGGCGTCCTGGTCCGCGGCGGTCGACGCCGCCACTGATCTGGCCGGATCCGTCCGGGCCCGGTTCGACGCGTCGGGCCTCGGGCTGCTGGCAACGCTGCGGGCCGACGGGTTCCCGCGCATCAGCGGCGTGGAACCCCTGTTCGAGGCCGACCTGTGGCTCGGCATGATGCCCGGATCGCGCAAGGCGGCCGACCTGCTCCGCGACCCCCGCCTCTGCCTCCACAGCGCCACCGCCGACAAGGAGGTGAAGGAGGGCGACGCCAAGCTCACCGGGCGGGCAGTGGCCGTGACCGACGAGGCCGGCATCGCCCGGTTCCGAAGCCTGTTCGCGGCCCACGCGGGCATGGAGCCGCCGCCGGGGCCCATGCACCTGTTCCGGGTGGACGTGACGGAGATGTCGTTCCTGCGTCCCGCCGGCGACCACCTGGTCATCGAGTGGTGGCGCGAGGGGCAGGCGGTGTGCCGCGTCGACCGCTACTGAGACCCCGGCCTCAGCGGGCCGAGCCGTCCCACCAGAAGGTGACGAAGTCGCCGGGCGGCACGTCGGGCTGGTCGCCCAGGAGCTCGGCCACCTCCGCCTCCCGGTCGGCGGGGAGGCAGAGCCGGCGGCGGGTGAAGGAGACCCACGCGGCCCGGTCGACGATGCGCCGGGGCGGCCGCTCGGTTCGTTCGGAACCGAAGTCGATGCCGGCCTCGACCAGCACCGCGGCGGCGTCGTCGGCCGTCGGGCCCTCGGGCCGGTCGAGGCCGTGGAAGTGCCGCCACAGCGGGTTCAGGCGCACCACCGGGTGGACGGCGGTGATCTCGACCACCACCCGCCGGCGGGCGTGCTCGGTGAGGGCGGTGACGAACGGGACCAGGTCGGGCACGTTGTAGAGGACGTGGTGGCAGACGACCACATCGGCGGGACGGACCGAGGGGGCCACGTCGGGCCACCGCCCCTGGACCTTGGCATGGGAGACGCCGCGCTCGGCCGCCCGGGCGGCGAAGGCGGCCAGCAGCTCGGCGCTCTGGTCGACGGCCATCACCCGTCCGGCGGGAGGCGCCAGCGGGAGCCCGGCGGCCCCGCCGCCGGCTCCCACGTCGAGCACGGTCCCCCCCTCCCGCAGGACTTCGAGGGCCCGCCGGCGCGACGGTGAGTCGACGTCGGGCACGTCGGCGCCGAAGATGGCCACCGGGAAGTCCCACGGCGACTCGGGCGCGGCGGCCAGGATCTCCTCCGGGATGGCCCACGCCGCCAGCTGCTCGGCCCACCGTCGGGCCGCCGGCCCGGCCTCGGACTCGGTCTCAGGCACCGCGGTCAGGCACAGTGCTGGAGGACGACCACGGGGTCGGTGGATTCCACCCGGGCACCCCGGTTGCGGGCGGTGAAGGCCCGCAGGGCGGCCACCAGCTCGGTGGTGTCGGATGCAGTGTCCATGACGAGGTTCCACCGTAGGCACGTGCGACCGCCCGATGTCCAGAGGACGTAGCGGTCGCCGCCCCAGCCCTCGGCCGCCCGCCGACCGACGGACGGCCGGCCGTCCTGGCTCAGCACCAGGGCCAGGACCCGCTCTCCCAGCACGCCGGCGTCGGCCACCCGGCCGTCGGCCGGCGGCCGGCCGACCGGCTTGGGGCCCTCGCCGGCCAGGAACCGCTCAGGGTGCAGGATGTGCTCCGACGTGGTCGGCGGCTCGACCAGGGCGGCGTCGAGCCGGGCCTGCCCCCCCGCGGCCAGCACCTCGGCCACGAACTGCGGACCGGCCCGGTACGGATACCCGAACAGGGCGTCGATGACCTCGGGCAGGTCGGCGTTCTCCTGGCCCGCGGCGTCCTCACCGGCCTCGGCGATCCGTCGCTCCTCCGGCGGCAGGGACTCCAGGAACCGCTGCTCGACGACCACCGCGCTCCCCTCGGCCAGGGCCAGGAACGAGTCGGACGACTCGTCGTCGCGCTCGTCCAGCTCGGCGCGGTCGAGCCCGAAGTGCTGGTCCTCCAGGGCGTGCGTCAGCTCGTGGACAAGGATCAGCTCCTCGAACGGGCCCAGCGCCGTGCCCCGGACGTACAGGGCCCCTTCGGCCGGGTCGTAGAAGCCCAGGACGCCGTGCTCGTCGATGGAGTCGCTCACCGCGCCCAGGTCGACGTCGTCGACGGCGAGGCCCAGCACCCGCAGGAATCCCTCGAACGACTCGGCGTCGGCGGCCGCCTCCTCCTCGTCCAGGGGCTCCTCGACGTCGCGCAGGCGGTCGGTGAAGGCGTCGGCCGACAGCAGCTCGACCTGGACCCGGCGCTTGAAGCGTAAACCGCGGGTCCGCTCCACGAACGCCTCCAGCCTGGGCAGGGCCCGGGCCAGCGACGACTCGGCCGGTACGGGCTCGGCATCGACCGGATCACGGCCGTGGGCGACCAGGGCGATCCCGTCGCCGACCAGCACGGCCACCACGGCCACGGCCAGGGCCATGCGCACCCGGCCGGGGGACCTCAACCGAAGAACGCTTCGGCGACCCCATGGTAGAGGTCCGGGTCGACCGTCTTCAGCGTGCTCACCGCGTCGTTCAGCGGTACGCGCACGATCTGGCCGCCCTGGAGGGCGACCATCTGTGCGAAAGCGCCCTCGTGGACGGCGTCGATGGCAGAGATGCCGAAGCGGGTGGCCAGCACCCGGTCGAAGGCGGTCGGCGTGCCCCCGCGCTGGACGTGGCCCAGGATGGTGACGCGCGTCTCGAAGCCGGTGCGCGACTCGATCTCCTCGGCCACCCGGTTGGCCACCCCGCCCAGGCGGACGTGGCCGAACTGGTCCTCCTCACCCGACTGCAGGACCATCGTCCCCTCCTTGGGGGTGGCGCCTTCGGACACCACGACGATGGACGCGAACCGGCCCCGTTCGTGCCGGCGCCTCAGCCGCTCGCTCACCGCGTCGACGTCGAAGTGCTCCTCAGGGATGAGGATCTCGGCCGCCCCGCCGGCGATGCCGGCATGGGTGGCGATCCACCCGGCGTGGCGTCCCATAACCTCGACCACCATGACCCGGTCGTGCGACTCGGCGGTGGTGTGGAGGCGGTCGATGGCGTCGGTGGCGATCTGGACCGCGGTGTCGAAGCCGAAGGTGACCTCCGTGCCGGACAGGTCGTTGTCGATGGTCTTGGGCACGCCCACCACCGACACGCCCTCGGCGGCCAGCTTGCTGGCCACGCCGAGGGTGTCCTCGCCGCCGATGGCCACCAGGGCGTCGACGCCCTCGGCGCGGAGGTTCTCCAGGGCCCGCTCGGCCCCGCCGTCGAGCTTGTAGGGGTTCGTGCGCGACGTGCCCAGGATGGTGCCGCCCCGGGGCAGGATGCCCCGGCAGCGCTCGACGTCGAGGGGCACGGTGTCGCGCTCGACGACGCCCTTCCACCCGTCGCAGAACCCCACCAGTTCGTCCCCGTAGTGCCGCTCGCCGCGGCGCACCACCGCCCTGATCACGGCGTTCAGTCCCGGGCAGTCCCCTCCACCGGTCAGCAGCCCCACTCTCATGGCTGCAACCGTAACCACTGGCGCCCCCGGCCTCCGCAGTAGACCGTCCGAGGCGCTCAGCGCCTGCCGGCCGGCGCCTCCTCCGGCTCGGTGTTCTCGGCCTCGTGGGGGTGACGCAGCCCGCCCACGGTGGTGACCGTGCTCAGGAGGGCCGCCAGCCACAGGGCGCCGAGGGCGTACCCCCCGATGACGTCGGACGCCCAGTGCACCCCCAGGTACACGGGGGCCACCCCGACGACGAGCACCACGACCACGCACACCGACCAGGCCGCGACCCTGGCCCCCCACCCCTGCAGCTTCGTCGACACCACGTACGCCAGGGCGCCGAGCACGGCCATGGCCTGCGTGGCCTGACCGGAGGGGAACGAGAACCCACTGGCCGCGTCCACCAGGCTGGGCACTTCGGGGCGGGAGCGACCGACCAGGGGGGCGAGCAGGGCGTGGATGATGAGGGCCCCGAGGAGGGCGCCGGACAGCACCACGGTCGGCGTCCACCCCATGCCCCGTCGCTTTGCGACCACCCCGGCGACCAGGATCACCGGGGCCAGGACCGGGGCGCTGCCGGCCTCGTTCACGAGCCGCATGACCGTCGTCAACCAGTCGTCGCGGTGGTCGACGAGGAACTTGGTCACCGGTCCGTCGACGTGTATGAGGTCCTCCCGGACGAGCACGTCGACCATCACCAGGCCGAACAACCAGCCGAACACGGCCAGGGCGGCGAGGTGCAGCGTGAGCGACAGGCCCAGGGCGCTCCGGGGCCGGAACCGGCGGGCGATGAAGTCGATCTGGGACCGGTACCGCCGGCGCAGCCGGGACGGGAGCGGCCGGCCGAGGACGCGGCTGGCGAAGGCGTGCAACTCGTCCGGGTGGCGGGCCACCCACCGGGCGACGGCGGCAATGGCGACGATGACGAGGAAGACGACGAGTAGCAGGAGGCTGGCCTGCCCCGCGTAGTGGGCCACCTGCCGGTACGACCTGCCGGCCGCGAATCCCAGCAGGACGAGCCCCGGGGCCCAGATCACCCCCCCGAGGGCGTTCCAGGCCAGGAACCTCCGGTACGGCATGTGGGACGCACCCGCCAGCGCCGGAACCAGGGCCCGCATCACCCCCACGAACCGGCCGAAGAACACCGCCCGACCGCCGTGGGTGCGCAGGTACGCCTCCGCCCGCGCCCAGCGCTCGGCGCCGATGCGCTGCCCGAGGCGGCCCCGCCGCAGGTGGTCCCCGAAGTGGCGGCCGATCTCGTAGCCGGCGGAATCGCCCACGACGGCTCCGAGCACCGCCACCGCGATCATCACCGAGAGCGACGCCCGACCCTGATAGGCCAGGTACCCCCCCACCAGCATGGCCAGCTCACCGGGCACGAACAGGCCCACGAACGCTGACGCCTCGAGCGCCGCCAGCAGGCCCACGATCACGTAGCCCCACGGGCTGGCCAGCGAGCTCAGGTAGTCGAAGGCCGCACTCACATCGGAAGGTTGTAACAGGTTGCCGGCGCAATCCCACGACAGAAGCGGGGGATGTTCCCCGCGGGCGACTCAGCGGCCGGGAACGGGCAGCGGCACCTCGGGCCCCCGCGCCGGGGCCAGTTCGGCCGCCCGCGAGTCGGCGATGCGGGCCAGCGCGGCCAGCTGGCGGCGCTCCCGGGCCCGGAAGGGCCGGCCCCGCCGGCCCAGCACGAGGGCCAGGCTGGCGTCGACCAGGGCGGTCCAGGCCACGTCGTCGGGGCCGCACTCCCCGGCCACCACCGCGGCCGACGACCTGCTCCCGTCCACGAAGGCGGCCAGCCATGCCGGCGGGGGCGGCGCCCCTTCGGACGCCAGCAGCACCCGCTCGCCCAGGTCCACGGCGGCGGCCCAGTCGGCCTCGAAGTCGCGGCGGGCGGACGAGGTGAGCTCGGTCAGCAGCTCGGCGGAGGTCGACGCGGCCACCAGCAGGGCGGCTGTCTCCAGGGCGTCGAGCCGGGGGTCGTACAGATGGGCGGGGGCGGCCCGGACGTCCTCCACGTCGGCCCCGTCGACCTGGGAGATCTCGGCCGCCAGCAGGGAGACGAGGGTGGGATCGGGGAGCTGGACGACCAGCTCGTCGATGGCCCGGCCCGCGCCCCGTTCCAGGATGTCGATCCCCACCACGTCACCCCGGACGGCGCCGATGCGGCTGGCCACCGCCCCCAGGGCGCCGGGGCGGTCGGGGAGCCACACCCGGACGAGGAACGTCTGCATCCTGTGGACGCTACGCACCCGGTGTGAACCGTGTGTTTCCGGCGGGAGACGATGCCGTTAGCGGTCAGGAGTCGGTGGCGTTACCCCAGCTTGGTCAGGGCCCGGCGCATGTTGCGGACGGCCTGACCGATGCGCTGCTCGTTCTCGATCAGGGCGAAGCGGACGTGGCCGTCCCCGCCGGGTCCGAACCCCTCCCCCGGCGAGGTGGCCACCCGGGCCTCCTGCACGAGGAACGAGGAGAACTCGAGCGAACCGAGCTCGCGATAGGGCTCCGGAATCCGGGCCCACACGAACATCGTCCCTCTCGGCTTGGCCACCTCCCAGCCGATGCGACCGAGCCCGTCGCAGAGCACGTCCCGACGGGACTGGTAGATGTCCCGTACCAGCTTGGGATGGTCGGAGGC
>JALYGL010000288.1 GCA_030777125.1 Actinomycetota bacterium | reverse complement strand
CGCCTACCGGATCGTCCAGCGCAACGCCATGGCCGCCTGGGAGCAGGGGAAGGACCTGCGCACCATGTTGGAGGGCGATCCCGACGTCGTGCTCTCCAGCCAGGCCCTGGACGAGGCCTTCGACCTGGACCGGGCCCTGCGCAACATCGGTCGCACCTTCCAGCACCTGGAGGCGGTGGAATGACGGCGCTGACACTGCTTCGCTCCGGGAAGGTCCGCGACGTCTACGACGCCGGCGACGACCGCCTGCTCATGGTGGCCTCCGACCGCATCTCCGCATTCGACGTGGTCCTGGCCGAGCCCATCCCCGACAAGGGCAGGGTGCTCAACGCCCTCACCGCCTTCTGGGTGGAGGAGATGGCCGACATCGCTCCCAACCACCTGATCTCGCTGGAGGACGGGGGCCGGGCCATGCTG
Source organism: Actinomycetota bacterium (assembly GCA_030777125.1). Classification (GTDB taxonomy): domain Bacteria; phylum Actinomycetota; class Acidimicrobiia; order Acidimicrobiales; family AC-14; genus JALYGL01. The sequence continues at coordinate 5,362 of JALYGL010000288.1, read as the reverse complement.
GTGCGCCGGGCCGACATGATCCCCGTCGAGTGCATCGTGCGGGGCTACCTGTCCGGCTCGGCGTGGAAGGAGTACCAGCGCTCGGGCACCATGCACGGCACCCCCCTTCCGGCCGGGCTGCGCCAGTCGGAGCGACTGCCCGAGCCCGTGCTGACCCCGTCCACCAAGGCACCCGTCGGAGAGCACGACGAGAACATCTCCATGGAGGAGGCGGCGGCCCTGGCCGGCGCCGACGTGGTGCGGGAGGCGGCGGAGATCTGCCTCGGCGTGTACCGCCGGGCCGCGGCCCACGCCGAGGCGAGGGGGATCATCCTGGCCGACACCAAGTTCGAGCTGGGCTTCATCGACGGGCGCCTGTCCCTGTGCGACGAGGTGCTCACCCCGGACTCTTCGCGCTTCTGGGACGCGGAGACCTACCGGGTGGGCGAGACACCGCCGTCGTTCGACAAGCAGCCGGTGCGCGACTGGCTCGAGGCCAGCGGATGGGACAAGACGCCGCCGCCGCCCGCGCTGCCCGCCGACGTCGTCGCCGCCACCCGTGAGCGTTACCTGGCCGCCTATGAGCGCATCACCGGGCGATCACTGCGTTCGGGCACGCAGCCGGCGCCGGAAGCGTGAGAGGGTGAACGCATGAAGTTCGAGGTGCTGGTCGAGGTCAGGCTCCGGCCTGGAGTGGCCGATCCCGCAGGGGCCACGATCGAGCGCACCCTGCCCGCCCTGGGCTTCTCCGAGGTCGAGGGGGTCAGTGTGGGCAAGGCCATCCGCTTCACCATGGAGGCGGCCGACGAGGCGTCGGCCCGGACCCGCGTCGACGAGCTGTGCCGTCGCTTCCTCACCAACCCGGTCATCGAGGACTTCGAGGTCACCCTCTCGTGACCACCGTAGGCATCGTCGTCTTCCCGGGCTCCAACTGCGAGCACGACGTGGCCGAGGCGGTGGCCGCGATCGGGGGGTCAGCCGAACTGCTGTGGCACGGCGACGACCGGATCGGTGACGTCGACGCGGTCGTCCTGCCCGGGGGGTTCGCCCACGGCGATTACCTCCGCCCCGGGGCCATCGCCCGGTTCAGTCCCGTCCTCGGCGCAATCACCCGGTTCGCTCGAAGCGGAGGACCGGTCGTCGGCATCTGCAACGGGTTTCAGATCCTCACCGAAGCCGGTCTGCTGCCGGGCGCTCTGCAGAAGAACCGGGGCCTCAAGTTCCTGTGCACGAACGTGTCGGTCCGCGTAGAATCCAGACAATCCGCCCTAACGTCAGCCGCCTCGGTGGGCGACGTGCTCCGGCTGCCGATCAACCACTTCGAGGGCAATTACACCTGCTCGACGGAGACGCTGGCCGAATTGCGCGCCGAGGACCGCATCGTGCTGCGTTATGTCGACAACCCCAACGGGTCGGTGGACGATATCGCCGGTATCTGCTCCGCCGATCGCAACGTCGTCGGGCTCATGCCGCACCCGGAGCGGGCGTGCGACGTGCTGCTCGGCTCCGACGACGGGCGGCGGCTCATCGCCTCGCTGCTGCGGTCGGTTCCGGCCGCCAAAACGGCGTAGAGATCCGCTCGCTGGGCGAGGGTTACTCGCCGCCGCCGCCGCCGCCGCGACGAATGCCGGCCCGGCGGAGCACCCCGGGGTCGACGCCGGCCTGGCGCCAGGCGTTGTAGGTGATCCCCTTGCGCTGCCCGTATGGGGCGGCGGCGGCCACGAAATCCTCCTCGAGGCCCTGCAGGTCGACGGCATTGTCGGTGGACGACAACTCGTTCTCCAGGTCCATTTTCTCCTGGACCAGGTGGAGCCGGGTGAGGGCGTCGGCATCGGCCAGGCGCTCGTCGATGGATGCCAGGCGCTTCTGCACCGACTCCGGCGTCCGCTTCCGACCCCGCTTGGGGCGATGCGCCTCCAGAGCTTCGAGGTAACGCCGCACGGCTCTTCCCTGCTCGCGTCCCTCGGCCAACGCAGCCTTGTGGCTGTCGGACATCGGGGACCTTGTTCGCTTGGTCTTGGTTGCCATTTGGGGCCATTCTGACGTGCGCGCCGCCGGATATCAAGTCAAGGCCGTCCCGGTCCTGCGAGTGAACTACCTGCTCGGAAGAGTCGACGCCGGTTCGCGCTTTCGCGCCTACAGCAATCTCGGGAACGCTTGTTGGACAAGGCTCCTTTCCGCCCCCCGGAGCAGTACGGGCGCGAACCGGCATCGCCTCTTTCCTCACGTCGTTCACTCGCAGTCCCGCCCGTCCATTTTCGACGCAGAGCATGCTTGTGAAAGTCGGGTCCGGTAGGTTGACGCGGTGGCTGTCCTGCACCGGGCCCTGGGCCTCACCGACGACGAAGCGGCGCGGATAGAGGAGATCCTCGGGCGGCCCCCGAACGAGCTCGAGCTGGCCATGTACGCGGTGATGTGGTCGGAGCACTGTTCCTACAAGTCGTCCCGGGCCCATCTCGGCCGCCTGCCCACGACCGCCCCGTGGGTGCTCGTCGGCCCCGGGGAGAACGCCGGAGTTGTCGACGTGGGCGACGGCATCGCCGTCGCCCTGCGCATCGAGAGCCACAACCACCCCTCCGCCATCGAGCCGTACCAGGGCGCGGCCACGGGGGTGGGCGGGATCCTGCGCGACATCTTCACCATGGGGGCCCGGCCCATCGCCGTGCTCGACTCCCTGCACTTCGGCCCCCTCGACAACCCCAGGAGCCGCTGGCACCTGGAGGGGGTGGTCGACGGCATCTCCGGCTACGGCAACTCGGTCGGCGTCCCCACGGTGGGCGGCGAGCTGGCGTTCGGCGCCGGCTTCGCCGACAACCCCCTCGTCAACGTCATGTGCGTGGGCCTGCTGGCCCACGACCACCTGGTGCTGGCCCGGGCCACCGGCATCGGGAACCTGGCCGTGCTGCTGGGCTCTGCCACCGGGCGCGACGGGATCGGCGGGGTGAGCGTGCTGGCGTCCGCTGGCTTCGGTGCCGAGGACGGGGACGACGAGGCCAAGCGGCCCAGCGTCCAGGTTGGGGACCCGTTCGAGGAGAAGCGGCTCATCGAGGCGTGCCTGGCCCTGTACGACGCCGGCCTGGTCGCCGGCATCCAGGACCTGGGCGGGGCCGGGCTCAGCTGCGCCACCAGCGAGACGGCGGCGCGGGGCGGCGTCGGTATGGACGTCGACGTCACCACCGTCCCGCTGCGGGAGGCGGGGATGGTGCCGGCCGAGATCCTCACCAGCGAGTCACAGGAGCGCATGCTGGCCATCGTCCGCCCCGACGACCTCGAAGAGGTGCTGGCCCTGTGCCGGCGCTGGGAGGTACGGGCCACCGTGGTCGGCCGGGTCACCGACGGCGACCGCCTCCGCATCCTCGACGGCCCCGACGGTGCCGTGCTGGCCGACGTGCCGGCCAAGTCCCTCGAGGAAGGCGCCCCCCGCTACGACCGGCCCCTGCGCCCGCCGGTCGATCTCGCCGCCCGCCGGGCCGACGACCCGGGCCGGCTGCCGCCACCGTCCGACTGCGGTGCCGACCTGCTGGCCATGCTGGCCGACACCTCGTGGGTCTGGTCGCAGTACGACCACCAGCTGTTCCTCAACACCGTCGAGGGCCCCGGCGGCGACGCCACCGTCCTGCGCCTGAAGGCGCCCGGCCTGCCCCCCATCGGCAGGGGGATCGCTCTCACCGTCGACAGCAACAGCCGCTGGTGCGACCTCGACCCCCGGAGGGGCTCCGCCCTGGTGGTGGCCGAGGCCGCCCTCAACGTGGCGTGCGTCGGCGCCCGGCCCCTCGCGGTGGTCAACTGCCTGAACTTCGGCAACCCGGAGCACCCCGAGGTCATGTGGCAGCTGTCGGAGGCGGTCGACGGGATGGCGGAGGCCTGTTCGGCGCTGTCCGTGCCCGTGGTCGGCGGCAACGTCAGCCTCTACAACGAGTCCGACGGCCGCGACATCGAGCCCACGCCGGTGATCGGCATGCTCGGCGTGATCGACCGCCTCGACCGGCCCCCGCCCGGAGTGCGGCTGTCCGAAGGAGGTCGCGTCCTGCTCCTGGGCCAGACGGGGCCACCCACGCTCGCCGGGTCGCGATGGGCCGAGACGGCCCACGGCCACCGCGGCGGCCGGCTGCCCGAGCTCGACCTGGCCGCCCACGCCTCGCTGTGCCGGCTGGTGGCCGAGTTGGCCGCCTCCGCGCTGGTCGACGGCCTCCACGACGTGAGCGACGGCGGCCTCGGCGTGGCCCTGGCCGAGATGGCGGTGCGGTCGGGAGTCGGCTTCAGGGTGGGCCCGGTCGACGGGCACGCGGGGCTGTTCGGCGAGGCGCCGTCGCGCGTCGTGGTGTGCGCCCGGCCGGACGCGGTGGTCCGCCTCACCGCCGAGTGCAGCGCCGCAGGCGTGCCCGTGGCCGACCTCGGAGAGGCCGGCGGCGACCGTCTGGTGGTCGCCGGCCTGGTCGACCTGGGCCTCGACGACACCGTCCGGTCGTGGCGCGACCGGATCCCGAACCGGCTCGTCGTGCCGTGGGCGGTGCGTTAGGCTGACCGCCACGGGCGCCGACGGTGGCCCGGTCGCCCACAACAACTGTCCCGGGAGCGCCGTGTGAGTGTTCCGGCCGGAGAGTTCGACCACGACGGAGACCTGGTGCACGCCGTCCAGGGCGGCGACCTGGACGCGTTCACCGAGCTGTTCCGGCACCACTACGCGTCGGTGCACCGGGCCTGCGCCCGCCGGCTGGGCGACATGGTCGAGGCCGACGAGGTTGCCCAGGCCACGTTCGTGCGGGCCCTGGAGCGCATCCACCAGTGCCGCGGCGACCGCCGGTTCGGCCCGTGGGTCCATACCATCGCCCGGCGCCTGTGCATCGACCACCGCCGGGCCCGAGCTCGAGTCATCCTGACGGAGGCCCCGCTCTCCGACGACCACTCCGACGGCCGGCGGCCGGAGGACCCGCTGCTCGAGCTCGAACAGCGCGACCGCGTCCACCAGGCCATCGCCGACCTGCCGGAGCGGCAACGGCGCGCCGTCACCGCCCGGGTCCACGGCCTGCGCCCCGGAGAGATCGCGGCCACCCTCGGGCTGTCGATCGGCGCCGTCGACTCCCTGCTGCTGCGGGCCCGCCGGCGCCTGGCCATGACCTACACCTCCATGGCCTCCGAGGGAGGGGCGGCGGCCGCGACCACCGGCACCTCCGCCACCGCCTCCATCGGCGGGGCCATGGCCGTCGACCACGCCCGGATCACCGAAGGCGTGGCAACGGTCGCGGCCCACGTGGCCTCCACGGTGGGCTCCATCCCTGGCGTTCGTCCCGCCGGAGGGCTGGTCGCGGCCGTCGTTGGCGCCGCCCTCGGTCTCGGGGGCGGCGGCCAGGCGATCGGTCCGGCCGTCGGCCCTCCACCGCCG
>JALYGL010000287.1 GCA_030777125.1 Actinomycetota bacterium | reverse complement strand
CTCGACGACGTGCCGGCCCGCGCCGGCGAGGCGGTCCGGCCCCTGGTCGCCGCCCTTATCGCCTCCGAGCGCTACGGCGCGCCGTTGGTCGCCGGCCTCGAGCGTCTCGCCGGCGAGGTCCGGGCCGACCGGCGGCGCCGGGCCGAGGAGGCCGCCCGCAAGGTCCCGGTCAAGCTCCTGTTCCCCCTGGTGGCGTGCACCCTGCCCGCCTTCGCGCTCCTCACGGTGGCGCCTCTCGTCGCCAGCGCCGTCCGCTCGCTGCGCCTCTGAAGACCCGTCCTCAAGGAGCGCCATGCTCGCCATCTACGTGTTCATCGCCTCGGCCGTCGTCGCTCGGCCTCGCACCGACGAACGGGGTCAGGCTTCGGCCGAGTACGCCCTGGTGTTGCTGGGCGCGGCCGCCGTCGCCCTTCTGATCGTGGCCTGGGCCACCAAGTCCGACCTCATCGGGAGGTTGTTCGACACCGTGCTGAAGGCCATCACCGGCAAGGTGAAGTGAGGCGGGGGCACGGGGACGAGGGCCAGGCCGCAGTCGAACTGGCCCTCGTCCTCCCCCTCGTGGTCGTGATCCTGCTGGTGGTGGTCCAGGTCGGGCTGGTGGCGCGAGACCAGATCCTGGTCGTGCACGCGGCGCGGGAGGCGGCTCGGGAAGCTGCGGTCGACAGCGCCGCCGACGCCCCCAAGCGGGCGGCCGTGGCCGGGTCGGGGCTGGCCGACGACCGGCTGTCACTGACCAGTGTGGGCCGGGGCGCCGCCGGCAGTCGCGTGCGGGTCGACGTCCGCTACCGGGCACCCACGGCCGTGCCCCTGGTGGGCGCCGCTCTGGGCGACGTCACCCTGGAGGCGTCGGCCACCATGCGGGTGGAGCGATAGCCCGGGCGCCGGTCGCGGCACACTGCTCCGCGACCCGTCCACTATCCTGGCGCGACCCATGAACGCGAGAGGCCCGACGTGCTGACAGAGGTGTTGCGCTCCCGGCGCTGGCTACGACGGTCGATCTCGATCGTCTCCGTCCTGCTCTTCCTCGGCGGCATCGGGCTGGTCGGGTACCCCTTCGCCACCAACATGTGGCAGGGACGGTTGCAGCAGCGGCTCGACCGCCAGATCGTGAGCCCCGAGCTGCAGCAGGCGTACCGCGAGCGCAAGGTCGAGACCGGCGACAGCCTGACCCGTATCCGCATCCCCGCCCTCGGCGTCGACACCGTGGTGGTGGAAGGGGTGACGGCGAGCGCGCTGCGAGCGGGCGCCGGTCACTATCCCCAGACCGCCCTCCCGTGCGAGATCGGCAACGTGTCCATCGCCGGCCACCGCACCACCTTCGGCAAGCCCTTCGCCAACGTCGACCAGCTCAAGACCGGCGACACCATCGACCTCATCACCCCGGTCGGTGGCTGCACCTACCGCATCAGCCGGGATCCGTGGGTGGTGCCGCCGACGGAAATGTCGGTGCTCGACGCCAAGGGCGGAGACAAGACCGTCACCCTCACCACCTGCCATCCGAAGGGCTCAGCCGCCGAGCGACTCATCGTCCGCGCCACGTGGGTCAAAGACCTCACAGCGTCATGACCGCGCCCCGGCGAGTCGCCGCCATCCTGGCCGTGGGCGCCGCCCTCGTGGGGCTGACCGCTCCGCCGGCGTCAGCGGCCGACGAGCTGGTGGTGACCATCGACCAGCCACCTGACACCACGTCGAAAACCGTACTGGTCTCCGGCGAGGTCAAGGCTCCTCTTGAACTGCTGGACATCGATTGGGTGGCCGTTGCCCTCATTCCCGAACGGGGCGGCGGCGCCCCGATCGGGGCTAGAGACGCCTGCCGCCCGTGCAACCGAACCGATGGGAAAATCCGTTTTTCAGTGAGCGTCCCGGTTGATGTGAATTGGCGCTATCGCGCCGAAGTCACGGCTGGCAAGAGCCTCGTCCTCACCGAGATGACCGGAAAGAAGATTTCCGAACCATTCGCGGTCGCGGCGCCGCCGCGGGCGCCGCAGAACGTGAAGGTCGAGGTCTCGCCGGAGCGGATCGTCACTGTCAGCTGGGACCGAAATCCGGAGCCCGACATGCTGCACTACGTCGTCTCCAGGAAGGATCCGGGCGGCGACTCCTTCCGGCTCATCGGCGAGGTCGTCAGGCACCCCACGTCGTCGTTCGTCGACCGGACCACAACCGCTGCTGGTGGTGATTACGCCTACCAGGTCGTCGCCGTGCGCTCAGGAGCGACCGCCGGCAGCAGGGTGAGCTCTGGGGCGAGCGAACCCCGCTCGATCTCCGTGCCTGCCCCGGCGCCCGGCGATGCCACCGGCGGCCCGGCGGCCGGTCGGGCCGACGTCTCCGGCTTCCTCGCCAATCAGCCGAGGACGTCGTCGGCCCCGGGGCCACCCCGAACGCTCCTGCCTCCCGACACCGGGTTCAGCCAGACCCTCCCCTTCGGCGCCCGTCCACCGGCGGAGGAGATCGAGGAGGGGGAGCAGGAGCCTCGGAGCCTCGAGGTGGGGACGACCACGTCGGAGTACGTCAGCCGGGGCCGGCCGCTGGTGCCGGTGGCGGCCGGCGCGATCCTCCTCCTGTTGGCTGTGCACCTGCGGCTGCTGAACCAGCGGGTCAAGGCGGTGCCGGCCACCGTCAGCGGTCCGGCCTACTCCGACCTGGCGAAACTCGACGACGGCGGGTTCGACCACAACGACAGGTTCGAGCCGCCCGTCATCCATCCGCAACCGGTGACCCGGATCCCGGCTCTGGAGCGGCTCCCGGTGGGACCCGCCCAAGCCGATCTCTTCGACTACGAGCACGAACAGCCGGCCAACGCCGTTGCCGACGAGGCGTGGGCCGAGCGGGAGTGGGAGGACGAGATCCGCGAGGTCGACGCCCAGATCCGCGAAATGGTGGGCACCCGCAGGCCCTGACACCGGATTCCGGGTAGCCGAGGTCCAGCGGATAGGTTGGCGGCGAGTTACTTCCGGGAGGAGTGCAGATGGATCTCAGTCTCGACGTCAGCGAACGGGACGGCTACTCCGTTCTCAGCGTTCGGGGCGAGGTCGACGTGTACACCGCCCCGAAGTTCCGGGAGCGGCTGATCGAGCTCGTCAGCGACGGCAAGTACGAGATCATCGTCGACCTGGAGGGAGTCGACTTCCTGGACTCGACCGGCCTCGGCGTACTGGTCGGCGGCCTCAAGCGACTCCGCAGCCACGAGGGCGACCTGCTCCTGGTGTGCACCCAGAGCCGGATCCTGAAGGTCTTCGAGATCACCGGGCTGACCAAGGTGTTCTCGATCCACGAGTCGGTGGACGCCGCGGTCTCCGCCCGCTGAGACGTCGCAGGCGATGGTTGGGGAGGTCGTCGAGCTCGAGATCCCGGCCCGGGCCGAGTTCGTGGCCCTGGCCCGACTGGTGGTGTCCGCCATCGCCTCGTCCGACAGCGGCCTGGCCGACGAGCGCATCGACGACCTGAAGCTGGCCGTGTCCGAGGCGTGTACCAACGCCATCGAGGCCCACGGCGCCATCCCCACCGACGAGCGGGTACTGCTGCGGTGCTCCGCCGACGGCAGCACGGTGGAGGTGTCCATCCAGGACCGGGGCCACGGCTTCGACCCAAACCAGCTCCCCGACCATCCACCGGTCACCGATCCCGACCGCCTGAAGTTCGAACGGGGCCTGGGCATCCCGCTGATCCGCGCCCTGGTCGACGAGGTGGAGTTCAGCTCATCCGGGAGCGGCACGGCCGTACGGTTGCTGATGCGCCCCGCCGGGATCCAAGACCCCTGAGGCCGGGACCCGCATGGCGCTCAAGAAGTTCCTGCACCAGCTGACCGCCCCGGTCTCGGAGCTCGACTCCGAGCGGCTGCGGGAGTTCTGCTCGAGCCTCTCCGGTGTCACCCCCATCCGCGACGTGAAGCCCCGGGAGCCGGCCAGCGTGGTCGGCGAGATCACGTCGCTGCGCATCGTCCCCCGCGCCGGGTCGCCGTCACTCGAGGCCACCATCAGCGACGGGACCGGGACGATCGTGGCCGTCTGGACCGGACGGCGCCGCATCGCCGGCATCGCCCCCGGCAAGCGCCTGGTGGTCAGCGGGCGGGGCGCTCCCGAGCACACCAACGGGCGCGGCCGCCTCCTGGTCCTGAACCCGAACTACGAGCTGCTCTGATCCGATCCCACGAGGAGCGACTTCACCTTCTCCTCGGCGTCGGGGGTCACCAGCACCAGCACCTCGTCGCCCGGGAGCATCGCCGTCTCACCTCGGGGAACGATGACATGGCGCTCGCGGACGATGGCCACGATGGTGGCGTCGCGGGGCACGCCCAGCCCGCTGATGGCGGCGCCGACGGCGGGAGAGTCGTCGGCCAGGGTGACCTCGACCAGGCGGGCGTCCTGGAACTGCAGCAGCCGGACGAGGGAGCCGACCGACACCGCCTCCTCCACCAGGGCGGTGAGCAGGTGGGGCGTGGACACGGAGACGTCGACGCCCCAGGTCTCGTTGAACAACCACTGGTTCTGAGGGTGGTTGACGCGGGCCACGACCCGAGGCACGGCGAACTCCTGCTTGGCCAGCAGGGAGACGACGAGGTTGTCCTCGTCGTCGCCGGTGACGGCGACCATGACGTCGACCTGGGCGATGCCCGCTTCGTCGAGCGTGGTCACCTCGCAGGCGTCGCCGACGACCCACGTCACCGGCACCTCGCCCCGAAGGCGGGCCACCAGGTCGGGGTCCTGCTCGATGACCATCACGTCGTGACCCGCCTCTTTGAGGTCGACGGCGATGTAGGTGCCGACGTTGCCGGCACCGGCGATGGCGACCTTCACTTCTCGCGGCCTCTGCGGCCGCCACCGGCGGCGACCGCCGGTTCGGCGGTGCCGGCCAGGCGGGCCTGCAGGGCGCCGATGGCGTCGTGGCGCACGGCCACGTGGATGACGTCGCCTTCCTGGCCGACCATGTCCGGAGC